>DATEWL010000557.1:0-2585 GCA_035258025.1 Candidatus Acidiferrum sp.
GCGATGGACCCAAAATAGTCACTGAATGCGCCCGCCAACCCGCATGAAATCAAGAACCCGTCCGAAAAATGAGGAAGTTGGGCTAGCATTCCCGGAGCCCGAGGAGCTCGAACCCTTGCTCGCCAAAGGTGCCCCAGCCAACGCATCCCCAGGCCCATTCGTAGCGGTGAAACCACTCGCCTGGGTTTTCTGGCTGCCCATAGCGGCCTCGGCCGCCGCGATGCGATCTTGCAACATCTTGGCTCCCTCACCTACTCCTTCAGTCGCCAGCATCGCTGCTGGGTTTCCGCTGAGCCGGCTGGCCAGACCCATACCCGTCATGCCGGCAGCAAACAACGTCATCATCCCTACCCCCCCGATCGCGCCGTTATGCCCACCTCCAACTACCATTCCAGCCACCATTTGAGGAAGGCGATGCGAGATCACGGCCAGGATGATTGCCGCGCACATTATAACAGCGATCTGCGCCGCATCCAGGTTCTGGCTGGTCGACGCTACAAGCTGTTGGAGAAATTGCACGCCGATCCCGATGATGAGCTGCATCGTCATCAGGCTCACGCCGACGCCAAGTACCGTCCGGTAGTAATTGATCGCCATATCAGATGTCCATCGGCATCCACCGAACCCCAGAAATATCAGTCCGGCGTAAAGAACAATCCAGGCGGCGCACAATAGCAGGATCATGTTGACCGCAATCAACGCGCACACAATTAGGATGATCACTGCAATAACAATAGGTGCCACTATCGATTCCACAGCCATCCCATAGGAATCTTGGTTAAAGCACGAAAAAAAGTGGTTGGCATGGCTCTTTAACTCTGTCACTCGACGGAGGTGAAAA
Source organism: Candidatus Acidiferrum sp. (assembly GCA_035258025.1). GTDB lineage: Bacteria > Acidobacteriota > Terriglobia > Acidiferrales > UBA7541 > Acidiferrum. Next base: position 842 of record DATEWL010000557.1, read on the forward strand.
AAAGAAATACCAAACCAACCGCATCCAAACTCACTGTTCTGCGGCAGCTTTGCAATCTGATTCCGCCGCATCTGGTTCCGAAACTTGCGCGCGAGACCGGCGTTGATTCCATGACGCGATCCTTCAGCGCATGGAGTCACGTGGTCAGCATGCTCTTTGCGCAACTGACTCATGCCATCGGTCTGAACGACGTCTGTGACGCACTGCGGATGCATAGCGGCCCGCTTTCGGCCTTGCGCGGAGCGACTGCTCCCAGCCGTAACAACCTTTCCCATGCCAATAAGCGCCGCGAGGCTGCGCTGCCTGAACGGCTCTTCTGGGCGGTGCTCGAGCACCTGCAAAAGCTTTCGCCGGGATTTGCTGCCGGACGTCGAGGTAAAGGATTAGCTCGGCGTTTTCGTCGTGTCATTCATGTGGTGGACTCCAGCACCATCGCGCTGATAGCCTCCTGCATCGACTGGGCGCAGCACCGCCGGCGCAAAGCCGCTGCCAAGCTTCATGTGCGTCTGGACCTGCACAGTCTACTGCCGCGCTTTGTCTTGGTCGAATCGGCAAAGGCCGCCGACAGCATACGCGCCGCGGAAGTCTGCGCCGGCGTTAAACCGGGCGAGATCGTTATCTTTGACCGCGCCTACGTTGATTTCGTGCACCTGTTTGCGCTCAACGACGATGGTGTCTTTTGGGTCACCCGCAGCAAAGAATCGCTGAGTTTTCGCGTGTTTAAAAAACTGCCCAAGGCAGCCGATAAACGCATCTTGCGCGACGAACTTGTGGTGCTCAAAAACAAAGACTCTCGCGCCAATTATCGCAAGCCGATGCGGCGGGTGCTAGCCCTAGTGGAGGTCGACGGCCAGGAACGCGAGATGGAGTTTTTGACCAACAATCTTTCGTGGAGTGCCGGCAGTGTGGCCGATCTGTATCGCTGCCGGTGGCAAATCGAAGTCTTCTTCAAACAAATCAAGCAGAGCTTACAGTTGTGCGATTTCCTGGGCAACAGCGCCAACGCAGTCCGTTGGCAAGTCTGGACAGCGCTGTTGCTCTACGTCCTGATGCGTTTTCTGTGCGTGATGAGCAGCTGGAACCACTCTTTTACCAGGCTCTTCACGTTGCTACGAGCCGCGCTCTGGAGAAAAATTGACCTATGGGATTTGCTTAGATTCTGTGGGACAGCAGATGGACATTTTCGCTATCTTGCTACTCCGCAGAGCGCCTATTTCCCGGGATTCGCTTAGCCAAGCGTGGGACAGCATCAAACCACGCTCAAAAAATTTCCCCTCCTAGAACCGAGAAAATTCTTAAACCGATTCCGCCAACAACCGCCCCGAAACCCGCTTCAGTCCAAGAGCACAAGAGCTATTCTTATGCCCTATGGGATGATAGTGATTGATTTTTGCCTACGGCAAAGATCAGCGTGTGCTTATCCTAAACCCTTTCGATGAGATTGACCGGCCGAAAGTTGCTTACACGGTTCCCGAAATTCTCGGGCCGGCGCAGTTTGAAAGGTTTTTAGAGACGGCAGAAGAAGAGGTGCCCGAACTGATTCCTTTTCTTGCAATGGCGGGCTTCGCCGGCGTTCGGCGGAGTGAACTGGTCAGGGAATACGCCGAGGACCAGGTCTTGAAGTGGGAAGATGTCGATTGGCAAAAACAATTGATCACTATTCGCCACGAGGTTGTCAAACAGACTTCGCGAAAAATGAGCAATCGACGTTTTATTCCGATCGAAGCCGCCTTGCTTCATTGGC
>DATEWL010000558.1:0-10471 GCA_035258025.1 Candidatus Acidiferrum sp.
GATTTGCAGTATTCACGGCAAGTGGTTGTGAACGCAGATAGCAGTGCGACTTCGGCGAAGTTGAGAAATTAAGAGGCCAGGGCGGGGGCGGCGGCTTGTCAAAAAAAGATCGTTACATCATAGGGCTGGACGTTGGCAGCACGAAAACGTGCGCGCTGATCGCGGAAATCGATGAAGAACAAGTGAAGTTTCTAGCGCTAGGCGCAGCGGAATCCAAAGGCTTGCGCAAAGGTCTCATCGTCAATCTCGATTCCACAGTCAGTTCCATTCGTCGCGCCGTGGAAGAAGCCGAAGGCGTAGCAAACGTTCCCGTTGAGTCCGCCGTGATCGGGGTAGCAGGGAGCCACGTCCGCGGTGTTAACAGCCGCGGCGGCGTCACTCTTGGCAACCGCGCGCGCGACATTGAGCGCGACGACGTCCGCCGCGCCGTCGACGCCGCCCGCAACATCACGCTTCCCGAAGATCGCGAAGTCCTTCACGTCCTGCCCCATGAATTCATGGTCGATGCGCAGGATGGCATTCGCGACGCCATCGGTATGGTCGGCCAACGTCTCGAAGCGAACGTCCACCTCGTCACCTCTTCCATCGCCGCCACGCAAAACTTAGTCACCGCCGCGAATCGCGCCGGGATTTTGGTCAACGACACCGTCCTCGAGCCGCTCGCCTCCGCGGAATCCTGCCTCACACAAGACGAGCGCGATCTCGGCTGCTGCCTCCTCGATATCGGCGGCGGCACCACCGAACTCATCGTCTACGGTGGCGGCGTGGTGCGCCACACTGGCGCAGTTCCCGTCGGCGGCGACCACTTCACAAACGACCTCGCCGTCGGCCTCCGCACTCCCATCCCCGAAGCCGAAAAAATCAAACGCCGCCACGGCTGTGCCGCCTCCTCGCTTCTTCAAGAGGACACCTCCATCGAAATCGCCAGCGTAGGCGATCGCCCGCCGCGCACTATTTTCGCCCGCATGCTCACAGACATCATCGAGCCGCGCGCTATGGAACTCCTCGCCCTCATCCGCGACGATCTCCAGCGTGCCGGCCTCGACGGACAAATCCCCGCCGGCTTCATCCTCGCCGGAGGCGGCGCCAGGCTCAACGGATTGCTCGACCTGGCCGAGCAATCCTTCCACTTGCCCGTCCGCATCGCGGAGCCAAAAGGTTTGGCTGATCTGCCGGAACAGGTAGCCCAGCCGGAATATGCAACAGTTGTTGGTCTGGTGATGTACGGCGCGAAGACGCGGCGCAACGCGTCGCAGCGCTCCGGAAATTTCGTTTCCAAATTGAAGTCCATGTTCGCAGGTGCCTCGTGAACCCGCCCGAGCGCAGCGCCGCGAATCTGGAGAAGGCTGAGGACGTATGACTACAAAAGACACAGGAATTCGCATGAGCTTCAGCGAAGAGCTGCAGCCCGCGAAGATCAAAGTCATCGGTGTGGGCGGCGGCGGATGCAATGCCATCAACCGCATGATCCGCGCCAAAGTCGAGGGCGTCGAGTTCATCACCGCCAACACGGACCTGCAGGCGCTCAAGCTCTCGCAAGCTCCGGTGAAATTGCAACTCGGCGCTAAACTCACCAAAGGACTCGGTGCCGGCGCCAATCCCGAGATCGGCCGCAAAGCTGCCCTCGAAGACACCGACAAAATCATCGAAGCCCTCGAAGGCTCGGACATGATTTTCATCACTTCCGGCCTCGGCGGAGGCACCGGCAGCGGCGCTGCACCCGTAGTAGCTTCGCTCGCAAGCGAACTCGGCGCGCTAAGCGTCGCGGTCGTGACTAAGCCCTTCGCGTTCGAAGGTAAGCGCCGCATGCTCCAGGCCGAGCAAGCCTTGCAAGAGCTGATCGGTTGCGTGGACACCGTCATCGTAATTCCGAATGAGCGCCTGATGGACACCGTCGAGCGCGGCACCAGCTTCTTCGACGCCTTCCGCATTGCCGACGACATCCTCCGCCAAGCCGTTCAAGGCATCTCCGACATCATTACCGTCCCCGGCATTATCAATCGCGACTTCGCCGACGTGAAAGCCATCATGCACGGCCAGGGCTACGCGGTCATGGGCACGGCCATCGCCACCGGAACGAATCGCGCCATTGACGCCGCCAACCGCGCTATTTCTAGCCCGCTCCTCGAAGACAATTCCATCCAGGGCGCGCAAGGCATCCTCATCAACATTTCCGGCAGCTCCAGCCTAACGCTGCATGAAGTTCACGAAGCCTCCTCCGTCATCCAAAAAGCCGCCCACGAAAACGCCAACATCATCTTCGGCGCCGTCATGGACGACTCCATGAAGGACGCCGTCAAAATCACGGTCATCGCCGCAGGCTTCAAGGAAGCCAACAAGAAAAATATCCCGCAGAGGCCGTCCTTCCTGCCCAAGACCTGGAAAGCCGGCCGAGAAGTGGAAACTCCCGTCCCGCAGCAGCAAACGCTGCCAAACGTAGTCCACCAAGTCCAGCAAAACGTCCGCGAAGTCAGCCACGAAGTTCCCGCGGACGACCTGGACGTCCCGACCTTCCTACGTCGCCAAGCCCAAAAGGCCTAGCCGCGATCCGTCTTCCGACGTAGGGGCGCGGCATGCCGTGCCCTCTTTTTTCTTGCGGTTATCGAGGAGAAACGAATCGAGTGCTTTTCGGCAACCTCAATCACAATTCGCGAGCGTGACTGCAAACTTTCTAACTTCTTTTTCAAATGCTCCAAGGTTGTTCGCAGGATCCGCCACCACGGAACTCAACCCCGCGTGATATTCACGCGCCCCGGTCTTCGCGACCGCTTCTCGAATATTTCCCGCATGTAACCCGCTGCCCGGCATCGCGATCAGCCGCCCGTCCGCGATTTGAACGAGATCCCCTAGTACGTCCAATGCCTCCGGCGCAGTCCGTTTTCCACCCGAAGTAAGTAATCGGGTCGCCCCCGTCTTGATGACATCTTCGAGCGACACGCGCAAATCGGCGCATTCATCAAACGCCCGATGAAAAGTAACAGGGAGTGGCCGCGCAAGCTCTACCAGTTGCTTCGTACGCGCGATGTCAACCGCTCCACCCGCATCCAGCAATCCCAAGACAACCCCGTCCATCCGGCATTCTTTGGCCGCTTCAATCTCATGCCGCATTGCCTCGAACTCCTTATCTGTGTAGATAAAATTACCCGCGCGCGGCCGAACCATCGAGAAAATAGGCAGACTCACGCGTTCGCGCACGGCTCTCATCAACTCGCGACTCGGAGTCGTCCCGCCTTCCCGCGCATTGCTGCATAACTCGATACGCTGCGCTCCGCCTCGTTCCGCCGCCATCGCCGCTTCGACGCTCTCCACACTGATTTCAAGAAGGAAGCGGCTTTGCATGCTCAGAGTCCCGCGACATGCCTGGCGTGCAGCAAGCTGCCCTGCGTCCAATTCCAAAACATTCCCGCAATGGCCGCCGCGTTCCAGCCCCACATGAACAAACGCATCGCCGTCGGACTATACGGGCGATTCTTCCAAATCCACAGCGCATCCAACAGAAACCATGCCGCACCAAAGCCAAGAAATCCGGTAATGACCAAGTCACCGAAAAATACGTAAACCAGCGCCGTCTCCACGCACAAGAACCCCGCGATGAGCAACTTCGAACGCACCGCGCCGATCAGCGTCGACGTCGTTCGCCGCCCGCTCAGGCGGTCCGGCTCGATATCCATCACTTCGCCAAAAATATGCGAGTGCATCGCGAACATCGCTCCGAACAGAAAAGTCTGCCACGGAAGCTGCGCGGCGCCGTTCAGCCAGCTGCTCAGCACAAACACCAGCAAATAGCTCGCCTGAATCAGCACATCGAACGGAGGATGGCTCTTCCATCCGAAACGCGGCGCGTTGTAAAGCGCAACCGCCAGCAACAGCGCAGCAAACCAAATCAAAACGCGCGGTCCCATAAGAACAAAAAAAACAATTAGAAAAGGAATCTGCACGGCCGCGATCTTCCACCGCAGCGCAGCGAGCTGTTCCGCCGCACCCAGCGACCCAAACAAAAAGGTTCCCTTGCGCGGATTCAAACGGTCCGCTTCCGCGTCCACGATGTCATTCACGCCATACAAAAGAAATCCCAGCGGAAACAACACGTAGAAAAGGCCCAGCCACAATGTTCGCGAATGAAAAAAATCCGCGTGCCCCAGCGGCATCAAATAAAAAAGCGCTGTCGTGCTCCAAAGCCCCGGCCGCGAAACCTGCAGAAGGAAAACGAGCTCAGAAGCCCGGGCGCGCTTCGCCGCCGAGTCCGTCAGGTCCGCGCTCAAAGCTGGCAAGCTCGGTTCCAGAGTCGCTTCTCCTCATCTTCCATAATGATCACAGCCAGGACACTATTTGGTGGAATCCCTATCAGAAGACTATAGAAAACAGATTCCGCACAGCTCGGCTTCGGTTCGAGCTACCAAAGGGATACGAGAGCCCAGATACGAAAATTCCCCTCAGTCCTGCTTGACCGCCTCCTAAGACCGTTAGGGGTCAGTTTCCGATTCCTGGACTACTCAGCCAAGTAATCGCCGAAGTTGGAGGGACTCCGTGGCGTTGGCACGCTTCCGACCTTCGACTGCACGTCCAAGTTTCCGCTGGCCTGACTGGAAAGTCGAAAGTCCTGCGATGCGAATGGTCTGACGAGTGAGCTGAGACCCTGCGTGTACCCTTTTGTGGTCATCAATGGCGCTGCGATGGTTTGTGCCGTCCTGTGCGATGTGGGGCACGATCTCCAAGCCGCGCAGCTCGGACACGAACTCGTGGGCGTCATAACTCTCTTCATCTTCCGGCCTAATCTGTGCGGTGTTGAACAGACGGGTTAGATCAGGGCCTGATAAGTTTGCGTTGCGTGAGGTTGAACATCTTGGGAAGAAGAAGTCGCATCGTCGCGCCGAAATGCGCCACGAAATCCACTCTCACCTTGTCGTGTCTCACCGCAAGTGTGGCAATTCTGCTTGGCGCATCCACGTTGATCGCAACGAAACGTCCGGCATCGTCAATTCCAACAGCCGGGACCTCGGAGCTCGAAATGCAAGTACTTCTCGATCGGGCCGGCTTCTCGCCGGGTGAGATCGACGGAACCGGCGGCAAGAACAGCAGCAAGGCAGTGGCGGCGTTCGAGGCCGCGCGTGGGCTTGCTCCAGGCTTGCGGAATCGCGAGGCGCTGCTTAAGGCGCTCGCCGCCGGTGTCGTTGTTGAGCCGATTGTGTCCTATACGATCACTACAGAAGACGCGGCAGGCCCCTTCAGCGAGAAGATTCCGGAAGACATGCTCGCGAAGTCGAGACTTCCGGGTCTTTACTACACATCTGTGCTACAGGAGTTAAGCGCGAAATTCCACTCGGCACCGGCACTGATCAAGCGCCTAAACCCCAGCGCCCGTTTCATTGCAGGTGAGCAGATCAGAGCGCCCAATGTGGCGCGTACCGAACGAGAGGCTTTGAACGCCGAGCGGCTCCGTGCAGGTGTGGTCAAGGTGATTGTCTCGAAGAAGGCATCGGTCCTGAAAGTATATGACGGGAAAGGGCGAATTATTTTCTTCGCCCCCGTGACCAGCGGCAGCGTGCATGCTCCACTCCCCTTCGGAAATTGGAAGGTCACTGAGGTGCGGCGAAATCCAACCTACGACTACAACCCCGACTTGTTTTGGGATCCCAATCCCACTAGTGCCAAGGCGACCATCGCAGCGGGCCCAAACAATCCAGTGGGTGTTGTGTGGATTGGCATCAGCGATCCCCACTACGGTATCCACGGCACGCCTGATCCGGGAGAGATCGGCTATTCCCAGTCTGACGGGTGCGTCCGGCTCACAAACTGGGATGCCAGCAAACTCGCTGGTCTGGTCACAAAGGGTACGCGGGTCGTGTTCGAGGAATGAGAGAGCGAAGTTCGCCGTTCGGAAAGATACGGTGTCATGCAAGAGCGCTCAGCTCAGCCAATCGCTCAAGCCACTGCGGCGCGTACTGGCGCTCCATGGAACGCCGCTTCCAGGTTGTGTCCCGGCGTGGCGAAGCGGCTGGGTATACCCAGTTGAAGAAGATGCCGCACACCGTTCATTCCCGGAATAGGTTTGGAGGATCAGGCTTGAGGCTATTGCTTTATATTCCTTTACTTTTTCTAGCGATTTTCGCTGTTGGCAGGTCCTCTTCGATTCTCGAAATGACTCCGCCGATCAGCGGGCTCACGCTCGCGAATCTGCGAGATTCCTTCGAAGAAATTCACAACGGACATCGTCATGAGGCGATGGACATTATCGAGCCGAGGGGAACACCCGTGCATGCGGTGGTGCCTGGATCGATTCGCAAATTGTTCCTCAGCAAACCGGGCGGCATCACCATATACGAGTTCGATGAAAAGGGAGAGTATTGCTACTACTACGCACACTTGGACCGGTACGCAGAAGGGTTGCACGAGGGAATGTCGGTCCAGCCTGGGGACGTCATCGGTTTTGTGGGATCGACTGGAAACGCGGTTGAAAGCACGCCACACTTGCATTTTGCAATCTTCGAGTTGGGACCCGAAAAGCAATGGTCGAGGGGAAAGGCCGTGAACCCCTATCCTGGCCTTGTTGGCGCAGTAAAGCGGTCGAAATAGCGACAGATCTCAACCTCTAGGTCGCCAAAACGTGGCCTTCTCTAAAGGCCGCAGCCGTAATCGGAAACTCACCCGCCATCGTGCAGCCTCAGCAGTTGTACTCTGCACCTCTTGTGGTACCCTCTTGCGCCAGGAACTTCGGGTCTCTAGTTTTTCATCGATCCCGATCCGCTACTTCGTGTAAAGGAGACCTTAAATGAAACTCCATCCCAAAAGCTTGGCGATTCTGGCTGTCATTCTTGGCGCAGCTCTCGCTGCCTGCCAGGAGCCGTATCACCAAAAAGAAGAACAATACTATTTGATCTCCGCAAACATCGGTTTGCCCTACTGGCAAGAAGCCGAGGCAGGTTTGCGCGACGCCGCCACAGGCATGGGCGTCAAAGCGGAAATGGATGGCCCCGCCACTCTCTCGCCACAAGAAGAGCTCGACGCCTTTCAAAAGGCCGTTGCCCTTCATCCCGCAGGCATTCTTATTTCCGTGATGAGCCAACCGCTTCTCAAACCCGCGATCGATAGCGCCGTGACGCAAGGTATCCCCGTCATTTGCATCGACGCCGATGCGCCGGATTCCCGCCGCATTCTTTTCGTTGGCACCGATAACTTCCGCGCCGGACAGGAAAGCGGCAAGCGCATGGCGGATATTCTCAAGGGCCAGGGCCAAGTCGTTATCATCACCATCCCGGGACAGTCTAATCTTGACGAGCGGGTCCGAGGTGTCACCGAAGCTCTCAAGAAATACCCAGGCATCAAAATCTCCCAGACCATTGACGACAAGGGAGATCCCCGCAACGCCAATGACGGCGTATCTGCTCTCCTGGCAAAGAAAGAAAAGATTGACGGCGTTATTTGTCTTGAGGCTTCTGGCGGATCGGGAGTTGCCGAAGCCCTTCACCGCTTGGACCTGACTGGCAAAATCGCCATCGTTTCCTTCGACAAAGATCCGGAAACGCTCGACGCCATTGAAAAAGGCTGGATCAACGCGACCATCGTGCAAAAGCCCTACATCATGGCCTACTACGGTCTAAAGTTTGCAGATGATCTCCACCACAACGCCGTACACGAGTTCAAAGACTGGCGCACCGCGCCGGCACCTCCAATGCCCGCTTGGGTCGACACCGGCACGGCCACGGTAGACAAGAGCAATCTCGCCGCGTTCCGCGAAGCCCTCGCAGCCCACCCAAAACCCCTATAAGCCTATTCAAGGTTTTTCGCGGGGAGCGATCAATCCGCCGCGCAATCCACACTACTGGCGGGCCTTGCTCCGCCTTCTGCGCTCTAAACCCATCCAAGAGACGCGAAGGTTGTAATCGAGGCGCATCCAAGCGCCACACCCAGAACCATCCCCGCCAAAACGTCGCTCAGAAAATGCATTCCCAACACAATGCGAGAAACCGCGATGCTGATCGCCAGAAAAAAGAGCGCCCCTTCCAGCGAAGGATAGAAGTAGCTCACCACCAGTGCGATCGAGAATGCCGTCATGGTGTGCCCAGACGGAAACGAAAACCTGTCCGGCGGCAAAACCTTAGACCAGCAATGTGGCTCCAGTTGGCAAGGCCGAGGCCTTTGGCTGAGTCTTTTCAACGCTTTGAAGACGAGAATGCCCAATGCTGCTGCACTCCCCGCCGCTCCAATTGCATAAAACTTCTGAGGCCCCCCGTCGATCAGCAGCATGATCCCCAACCCATACCACAGCCAGCCATCGCCCATCCGGGTAGCTAGGATCATCCACAGGCGCACCCACCGCGGGGCTCGCCAGCGGTTCATCCGCCTCATTACGCGGTAATCCCGCCGTTCGATGAATCCCCAGACGGTGCGTGCGACAGCCATGGTTTTTAGCCCATCTAGCCCCAGTTCGCCTCGAAGCTAGAATCCATATCCCAGAACATCCGTTGGCGCCTTTCGCCGCGCTGCAGTGCAGCCGACCATTTCTGGCAAAAGCGAATCTCGTTCATCCAGTGGCTCGCCGTAAAAACCGGAACCAGCGGTGCAAGCGGCATAAGTGCCAGAGTCCACGGCTTTTCCGTCCACAAAGACCACACGATGCGGAAAACGTCCGCAGTCAACTTGGCGTAGCTGCCATGCTCTCCTTGCACTTGCCCCTGGCCTGCCCGAAGTCCGGCGAGGAATTCGTCCACCGTTCGCGCGCCGGGTACTTCCGTGTACGTGCGCCCAACGCCCGCCATCGTGTGCGAATCGCTCCCTCCAATGGCGATCTTGCCTAGTTGGGATGCCAGCCGAGCCGCGTTCTCATTGGCTTGGGGCCACATCTCGCCGTTTCGCGTCTCAAACGCTGGCACGTAGGAGGCGAACCAGCAGAAGTCTTCATCGAGGCGACGGCCTGTCAACCCAGAGAAAACATGGTTCACGCTGAAAAACAGTTTCTTCTCGGTGAGGTACATCATCAACGAAATGAAGTCTTTACGCCTGCGTTGGATTTCAACATGGTCGCGTTCTGTAATGCCGTAGACCCCCAAGTGCATCTGGGTTCCACCCGGCATTTCCACGGTCGCTTCCTCGCTCAGGAAGAAGTCCGCGTGCTTCCGGAGAACTTCTCCGGAAGCAATCGAGTCGTGGTCTGTTAGGGTCACCATGGTCATGCCCAGTTGCTTTACCCGGGAGTAAACCTCCTCGGGCTGGTTGTAGGACTCGCGGCAGATCCGCCTAAAGACGGGAGTGTCACACATGCCTGATGCGATGGAGTGAATGTGGAGGTCGCAGCGCATGAAACTATTGTTAACCAGCGTTATGAACAGGCCATGAAGAGGTCGCGAATTGTACATGAATGTGTCCATGGAACTCCTTGAACACATTGGACTTCCAAAGTTATCCACATGGCATGGAGCATGCTCTTGCTGCAGAGCCGAAATCGCATGGCAGAATCTCTGCCATGAAAAAGATTCACGTTGTCTTCCACGATGGCGGAGGTGGACATCGCAACGCTGCCATCGCTTTGCAAACGATTGCTGCCCAGCAGGGGCGGGACTGGCAGGTGGAACTTGTACAATTCCAGGACTTAACAGATCGCTTGGACGTACTTCGCAAACTCACCGGTATTCGTATCCAGCAGCAATACAACATCATGCTGCAGAACGGCTGGACCCTCGGCAGCAAATATCTCCTGCGCGTGCTACAGCTTACAATACGGCTCTTCCACGGCCCCATGGTTCGCCTTCTCGAAGAATTCTGGCGCGAGCACCCGGCCGATCTCCTGGTTTCTGTCATCCCACACTTTAATCGCGAAATCTGCGAAAGCTGGAAGGCCATATACCCCGGGCGGCCCTTTGTGACGCTGATTACAGACTTGGCGGATTATCCTCCACGGTTCTGGATCGAGCCAATCAAGGAGCAATACGTCATCGCTGGAACGGAGCGCGCCGTCGAGCAAGCGCGCGCCTTTGGCCACGACGACTCTCATATTTTTCAAGCATCTGGAATGATCCTGCGCCCCGATTTCTACGTGGAAGACAACGTCGATCCGGTGGCGCTTCGCAAGGAGATGAGTTTGCAACCCGATCTCCCAACCGCGATTGTCCTGTTCGGCGGACACGGATCGAAAGTGATGCTGTATTTAACCGAACGGCTGAATACGGCAGGCCTGCCTTTGCAGCTGATCCTGATTTGCGGGCGCAACGAAGAACTAGCTGCAAAATTCCGCAGTCGAAAATGGGACATGCCCATGCATGTTGTTGGATTTACAAAGGAAGTACACAAACTCATGCGCGCAGCGGATTTCCTGATTGGCAAGCCTGGCCCAGGCAGCATCGCCGAAGCCATGGTTCGCAAGCTTCCCGTCCTCATCGAATGCAACGCCTGGACGCTGCCCCAGGAACGCTACAACGCGGAGTGGGTGACGAAAAAGCGCGTAGGCATCGTCTTGAAAAGCTTTGACGATATTGTT
>DATEWL010000559.1:0-5490 GCA_035258025.1 Candidatus Acidiferrum sp.
AGGTACCGTCAGCGTCAGAGACGCAAATAGCGCTATCAAAAACGCCAGCAGACCTGCGGGCATGTTGCCTCGTTTTGTTTGAAGGCGCCGACCGGGACGGTGCGGCCAGTGCCTCAATCGTCTTCTACCGGATTGGGTGTCCGGCTCCCAAGAAAAAGTAGCTGCCCCACGCAGCTTTAACACGATACTTCGAAAACTGTTTCGCTTCAATCAGGATTGTTTACGGGTAATTATAAAGTCAGATGTTCGTTTCGGAGCTGTTTTGCTCTGATGGCACGTACCTATCGTTCGGTGAGCATGCGGCCAAAAGTGCGCTTCACTTCTTCGCGATTTTTGGTTGCGAAATACCAGTCGATGGTGCGCTTCAGGCCGTCCTTGAAGAGCACCTTCGGTTCCCACCCGAGTAGTTTCTTGGCAAGGGCATTGTCCGCAACGCGATTGAGCGGGCCTGTCGGCATGTCGGGCCGCAGCTTGACCTCGGCTTTATGCCCCGTGAAATCGCAGACCATTTTCACGGCGTCGATGACCTTTATCCGCTCCATTGTCCCCAAGTTGATGGCCGTGCCATCGTTGATTTTTTCGCCAGCGAGAATCGTGCCTTCAACAATATCCTCGATGTATGTCCAATTGCGGATTTGCGTTCCATCGCCCCATACTTCGAAGGGATTCTGCCCAAGGAAAGCCCGCGCAATCATTGCGATTACGGCGTGATTCTCAACGCCGCGCGGCCCGTACACCGTGAAGTAGCGGCAAGAGGCTGCTCCCATTCCGTGTTCCTTCGCATAGGCACTGAGCGTAAACTCGCCCATCAATTTGGCCCAGCCGTAGGTGTTGTCGGCGTCGTTCGGTCCTTTTGTAAGATCTTCCGTGAGGTAGAGCTCTTTCTTCACGTCCGATTGAAGGAAATTCGGATAGACGCAGCCCGAGGATGCGAACACCACCTTTTTCACTTTCGCGCGCAGAGCTTCCGCGAAAACAAGCCCGTCCAGGAAAAAATTGGAAGCAGGTCCCGCCTGATGCAGATCCACATAGCCGCGGCCACCATGATCTGCGGCCAGATGGAATACCGTATCCACGCCTTGCATGGCCGAACGGGTAACGCCCGGCTCGCGCAGGTCTGCGTGGATGAATTCGATTTTACTGCTGGCAAAGTGTTCCTTGATATTGTCACGATGCCCGCTGGTTAGATCATCGACGATGCGAATTTTCGCGCCGCGCGCGAGAAGCTGATCTGTAAGCGTTGAGCCGATGAAAGAGGCTCCTCCCGTCACCAGTACGAGTTTTCCACTCCAAAATGTTTCAGAAGTCGTCACGCTTTCACGGCCCTTTCGATGATTTTCACAAATTTCTGCAATTCTTTGACTCTATCATAATCGGGCGCGACAGCCCGGGCCGCGCGTCCCATGTAGTATACTTTTTCGTTGTCCATCACAAGTAATCGAATTGCTGAAGCAACTTTATCCGGGTCATCTGGGTCGGCGGAAACCGCGAATCCAAATTTTGCGCCAAGTGAAGCTGCGTCCGTTTCTTCCGGTGCAACCGCCAGGATCGGTTTTCCGGCCGCGAGGATTCCATACATTTTGCTTGGTACGACGACTCCTTCGAGCCCACGCTTCACCGTGACGACGTGCGCGTCGGCGGCAGCCAGAACAGAGGGAATCTGGCTCGCCGGAAAAAATGGAAGCAATCGCACGTTTTTCGTTTTTCTTGTAAGTGCTTCGATATGTGCGCGCTGCGCCCCCTCGCCTACGAAGACGAGACCTACGCCATCGGCCTCCAAATCGCACACCGCTGTGATTAGAGTCTCCCACGCGCCGTAGAAACCAAGATTTCCAGCGTGAAGCAGCACGAATTTGTAGCCGCCGCGAATTGTCCGGATGATCTCGCCGTCCAACGGAGGCTGTGGCGCATCGGGCGGGAGAACATCCGCGCCGTCGCGGGCGATTTCTATCCCCTCCGGATCAATGCCTTTCGCGACGATCCGCGCACGCATATCCTCGCCGAGGACGATCACCCGCGTCGCGCGCCGCAGAGCCCAGCGATGCGATTTTTCCCAAATGCGCGCGAGAAGGCCCGGCGGCACAATCGCGCCACCCACCGCCATGTCCGGATACATATCGCGAATGTTGTAGACATAGGGCTTGCCCTTTAGAAGCGCAACGATGGCCCCAACGATCCCTTCGAACGGAGGGTCGGTCATCGCCAGCACAACATCGCAACGCAAGAAAAGCGCGCGCGGAACGGCAAGCGCAACGTAACTCAAATAATTCAGCACGCGTCGCTTCATTTGGAAACGCGGGTAGTCCGTCGAACCTACGCGAATGATTCCGGTTTTTCCGGCGCTCTCTGTTTGCCAGAGCCGCCAAGGCCGCCGTTCCGTTGGATCGTACGAGGGTCGCCCGCAGAGTACCGTGACGTCGTGCCGCTCGGAAAGTGCGTCCACGACCGTCGCTGCCATCTTCGCCGTCGCCGAAGTGTCCGGCGGATAGTAGAGATTCAGGAGCAGGATTCTCATTCGAACGGTGCTCATGCCACGCGATTCACGATCTGGTGATCAGGAAGTCGCCAAGGACGAGCGCATCCATTTGCGTGCGCTGAAAACAATCCAGCGCTTCTTCTGGGCGGCAGACAATCGGCTCGTTGTCGTTGAAAGAAGTATTCAGCACGACCGGCACTCCCGTCAGCTGGTCAAAGGCTTTGATCAGACTCCAATAGCGCGGATTGGCCTCGCGCGTCACTGTTTGCAGCCTGCCCGTCCCATCCACGTGCGTAGGCGCTGGAATTTTGTCGCGCTTTTCGCGTCGCACCCCGTATGCCAAGGTCATGAACGGAGAGGGATGTGATTTTTCGAACCACTCTCCCGTGCATTCGGCAAGAATGGATGGCGCGAAGGGTCGGAAGATTTCGCGGTGCTTGATCCGCCGGTTCAGTATCTCTTTCATCTCCGGACGTCGCGGGTCGGCGACAATACTTCGGTTGCCGAGTGCACGTGGTCCCCATTCCGCGCGCCCCTGAAACCATCCGAGAATTTGTCCATCGCCCACAATCGCGGCCGTACGTTGCATTAAGTTGTCCTCTGCCAGTTCCTCAACGCGGCAACCGTTCTGGGCCATTCCCTTCGCATCGATCGCTCGCCCGATTTCCTCGCGCGTATATCCTGGCCCCCAGTAGGCGTGATCCATAACGAACTCTCGCGGCTTGCCGAGAATCTGATGCCACACATAGTAGGCCGCGCCGACAGCCAGCCCGCCATCGCCCGCTGCCGGATGCACATAAACTTGCTCGAACCCCGTGTTATCAAAGATTTTGCCGTTGGCCACGCAATTAAACGCGACTCCGCCTGCGAGGCACACCGCTTTCAAACCTGAACGCTCGGCGAGCTTTTTCAGCATGCCAAGATACATTTCCTCAAGCCGCGCTTGCAGCGCCGTCGCCAGATTCTTGTGCCGTTGCTCGAGCAGCTCTTCGGGATTGCGTTTCGGCCCCAGCAGCTTTTCCATTTCTTCCGAAAACAACTTGCCCTGTACAGGCGTCTTGTCTGCCTCCGCCCAGCTCATTTCCGGGCCAGTGCGGTGATGCGTGAAGTAGTCAAGCTCCAGTTGAAATCCGTCCCCGTGTGCGTGCACGATTTTCCTAAACGCGTCGAGCTGCTCCGGCACGCCATAGGCTCCCAGGCCCATCACCTTGTACTCATCGCCAAATTTCAGAAAGCCCAGGTACTGCGTGACGGCGCTGTAAAAAAGCCCAAGTGAATGCGGAAATGCGATTGCGCCGTCGATCTTCATGCGGCTACCGCTGCCACTTCCCCACATTGTGCTTGCGAAATCTCCTAGTCCGTCCGCGGAGAGCAACGCCGTTCGTTCGAACGGTGAAACGAAGAAGGCACTGGCCAAATGCGCCTGGTGATGTTCCACGCGATGGAACTTTGCGGTAACGTTCGCCGGATCCGTGTCGAAGGCCTGCGCCAGCGCTTCCGGGATTCCCGTGAACTTCGTCAACACTTTGACCCGCTCGCGTGCGAAGGAGGGCATACGCATCGCGTAGAAGAGTTTTGTTCCTAGGCGCGCATAAGGATTCCGCGGCACGGCGACGTGATCGATATCCTTAAGCTCCAACCCCGCTTCTTTCAAACAATAGCGGATCGCCTGTGCTGGAAAGCCCGCGGCGTACTTCACGCGGTTGAAGCGCTCTTCTTCCACCGCGGCCACAAGCCGGCCTTCGCAGACAATGGCTGCCGACGCGTTGCCGTGGTAGGCATTGATCCCAAGAATGTTCATAGCGAAGGAATTCAGTCTACCTCAGGAGCGCGGATCATGCCGCGAGGTGATGCCTGCACCACTCGTTGAGTACGTACAACGACCATGGGCGCGACCACGAAGTCTTGCCCTCGAGAAACGCAGCCCAAACACCACGGACACCCTCCATGCGCAGGTGCGGTGCAAGCGACGGCGCAATCTCGGCAAGACTCGCTTCCAGACGAGGGCGCAACGGTCCGCGAAGCCACTCTTCCCACGGCAACGTAAATGTTTTTTTGTGCTGGCCAAGAATTTCTTCAGGTAGCAGCCCAGCCAGAGCTTCCACCAATAGCGCTTTCTGCGTGCCCGCACGATGGCGCGCGGTATCGGGAAGGGAACTAACAAATTCCACCAGCGGCGTATCCAGCAGCGGAACGCGCACCTCCAGCGAACGCGCCATGCTCACCGAATCGGTATCGCGCAAGAGTGTGCTCGCCATATAGCAGCGCATTTCCATCCAGGCGGTAGCGGCCACCGGCTCCATTTTTGCCGCTTCGCTGGCAGTGCGATCCAGCCAACCCAGCCAAGTCGGTTCGAGCGTCACGCCGTCGGAGCCCACTGTGCTTGGCCGGAAACGCGGTTCCATAAGCCGCTTGAGTTGGCCCGGTGGAAAAAGCGCTCGCGCATAAAAGTAAGAATGGGGCAGTGTGTCGGGATCGGTCCACGCGGCAACGGCTTTGCCTGCGGCATCGCGCGACATGCGCGTCTCGAGGATGCTTGCCATCAGCGGCGCAAAGGCGCGCCGCATCGGCCGAGGTACAAACCAAGCCAGACGGGTGAGCCGCTGTAGCATCGCCGTGTTAGCGAAGCTTGCGTACCCCGCGAAAAGCTCATCGCCTCCCAGGCCGGAGAGCGCCACCTTGAGCCCTACTTCGCGTGCCGCCCAGGAAACGAAGTACGTATTGATGCCGTCCATCGTCGGCTGGTCAAGCCCGGCCACGGCTTCGTCGATGCGCGCAAGCATTGCCGTGCCATCGAGAGGAACCTCTGTGTGCTGCGTGCCGCATCGCTCGGCGACTTTCCGTGCCAGTGGAGCTTCGCTATACGAAGTTCCCGGAAACGACAGCGTGAAGCTTCGGATTCCCGCCTGCGAGCGCGCCGCTAGCGCGGCGATGGCCCCGGAATCAAGCCCGCTAGAGAGAAAAAGTCCCACGGGCACGTCCGCGATCAAATGAGCGCGCACAGCATCTTCAAG
>DATEWL010000560.1:0-6030 GCA_035258025.1 Candidatus Acidiferrum sp.
ACCAGTTACGCGCGAACAATTGCCGCGGCTCTATGCGGTGATGGAGCGGCTGGCAGCTAAAGCAAATATTCCGGTGCCGAAGCTGTACGTTGTACCTGACGCAGCGCCCAACGCTTTTGCCACGGGAAGAAACCCTCGCCACGCTTCGGTCGCAGTTACACAGGGCTTGCTGGAATTGATGAATGACGAGGAACTGGAAGGCGTCATCGCGCACGAGCTATCACATGTGCGCAACTACGATATTCTGATTAGTTCCGTCGCGGCTACGCTGGCGGGAGCAATCACCTGGATCGCTCATTGGGGCCTATGGTTTGGAGGAGGCGACGGCGAAGACCGGGAGCGAGGTGGCGTACTTGTTGAGCTTGCACTCATGATTCTCGCGCCGCTAGCCGCGATGCTGTTGCAGCTAGCTCTCTCACGCCAGCGGGAATATGCGGCAGACTCTACGGGAGCCCGAATGGTTGGTAACCAATATGGCCTAATAAGCGCCCTGCAAAAGCTCGGGGCTTACAACCAACGGATACCGACAACGTCGATTTCACCGTCTACATCATCGTTGTGCATCGTGAAGCCCATGTTCGGTCGGGGAAACCTGTCCTCACTTTTCAGCACCCACCCGCCACTTGAAAAGCGAATAGAGGTTTTGCGAGAAATGACCGTAGTTCCAAAACGCTGAAAGCGCAACGAGGTGGTTTCGCTTAAATCTTGCACATCGGTTGAGTAAACTTTCCCCGCAGAGTTTAAACCGTTTCAACCTGAGGCATTCTCCGATCCTCTAAACCATTGATATTTCTGCAATTAGATTTCCTGCACTTCTATGAAGATTTGGTGAATCAAATGCACAGAGTATGGGCTGCCGGATATCGGCGCGGGGCCACGGGGGGACCGCAGTCATGAGCTGTCGAGACACTATCCATTTGATTTGTTGGTACTTAGAGGGAAGACTCTCACCGCCAGTGGCCACTGAGATCAAGCGGCACTTGGATTCCTGCTCGGATTGCCACATGGTTTTGGACGCGGCCATGAGCACTTTGGACCGATATTTCACCCCTATCAAAGGCTCCGACGAAGAACCTGCCCCCCAAGCAGCCTGATTAGATTCCTGTAAACATTTATTAGAGAATGACTTAGGGACTAGGGGAGTTCTGCCTGCCCAGCCTCATCTCATTTCGGAGCTAACTGCTAGCTGAGTACGGCCTATCGCTTTCCAGCAACAGCAAAATTTACAGAAGTGCAACCAACCACGTAATCTTTACGAGTACTAGTACGTATAAGTCTACCCTCTTGTTGCCCCTTTACCCACGACAACCTCATGCATCCACTTGAGTTAGGCGAATGCGCTGAAGAAACAGGCATTTGGCGAGGCGGTTGCACCCTCCCTTAGCGCAGGGGGGGAAAACCCCAAAGGAGAAGAAGTTTATGAGCGAGTTTCAGGATCCCATTAGCCACACCACGACCGGAACCCCACGCTGGGTGGGATTGGCGGTTGCCGTGTTGGGCGGAGTTTCATTGCTCAGTCTTGGAATCGGCTGGAGCGCGTTGAACCACGCGAACAGCATAGAGCAAACAACGCAAGCCTCAGTGAAGCAGGCAAACGATGCGCTGGCCCAGCGGCTGGCGAAAGAAGATGAAGTCAACCAGGCTTTGCAGAGCGACCTGAAAGTAGTGACGAACAAGCTGAATCTGACGCAAGGCGAGCTAATCGCAGCTCGTAAGCAGAACAAGAATGCGACGGCTGCCGTGGACCAAAAGGTTGAGGGGTTGGCGACCTCCGTCAAGGCGGAGCTTGCGACCAAGGCCAATTCGGGCGATGTGGACAAGCTGAACGGGGACGTCAACGGCGTAAAGAGCGACCTGGACGCCCAGAAGAACAATCTACAAATGGCCCGCAGCGAGATGGGTACGCTGATCGCGCGGAACCATGACGAAATCGACCAGCTTCGCCGGATGGGACAGCGCGATTACTTTGAGTTCACCGTGACACGCAAGGGCGGAAACCAAAAGGTGGGCAACATTCAGGTCGAGCTGAAAGACACGAATACCAAGAAGAACCAGTACACGATCAACGTACTGGCGGATGACAAGAACTTCGAGAAAAAGAACCGCTCCGTAAACGAGCCGATTTTCTTCTATACCGGCGGAACGCGAGCAGCACTCGAGCTGGTCGTCAACAAGGTTTCCAAGACGACGGCGTCTGGCTACCTGAGCGTCCCGAAAGCACCCGAGACGACGGCAGCCAGCACTTCCGGGTCGGGGCAATAAGAGGGTTCGCGACTTAACAGAACAGAGTTGCAATTGAGAGTAGAGCCACAGGGAGGGTTCCAGAGAACCCTCTTTTTTTTCGCAACGACATCCAGCAATCCCTTCCGCGCGTATAGTGAGAGGGTATGTCTGGACGGGTAACGGCGATTATGCCAAGCTGGAGTCGACCCGGCCAATCATCCATGCAGTGCAATTTTCTTGAGGGGGAAGCAATGAAGATACGATTTGCAACAGTGATGGCGGCAACACTCCTCGCAGCGGCATTAACAATGGCTGCGGACGGGACGTGGACCGGCTATATTTCCGACAGCAATTGCGGCGCAAAAGGCGCGAACGACAAGGCGCGTGAGTGCACAATAAAATGCGTGAAGGGCGGCGCGAAATACGTGTTCGTCAATGACGCGGACAAGAAAGTTTATGTTGTGGACGCGCAGGACAAAGTGGCGGACCACGCCGGGCATCACGTCACCGTGAAGGGCACGGTGGATGGGGACACGCTTAAGCTGGAAAGTATCGACATGGCGCCGGCAAACGGCAAGTAAGAGTCTTTACTACGGCATTTTCTAGACGGGCGGGGCCTTCAGCTTCGCCCGTTTTGTATTTTGCCCTTTTGATTTTTCCCCATTTTGATTTTTGAAAGATCGCTGGATTCCTCTACGATACAATCCTAACTATGATGACAACTTTATTGCACGCAGGCAAAGTGCTGACTCCGACGGCGGATATTACTGACGCAGCCATCCTGATCCGCGATGGGGTCATCGAGGAACTCGGACTCCGGGAGGGCATGAGGCTGCCTGATGGCGCTCAGGAGATTTCCGCAACCGACAAAACCGCGATTCCCGGCTTCGTGGATGTGCACATCCATGGCGCTGGTGGGCGAGACGTCATGGAGGGCAGTCCAGAAGCACTTGCGGGAGTGACAAAAACAGTTGCTCGGCACGGGACAACCTCGTTCGTGGCCACGACGGTCACGGCGAGCCCCGAGGACACGATTCGCAGCGTCGAAGGAATTGCGCGTTACATTTCGCAACAGCACGAAACGGACGACACGCGGGCGGAAATTCTTGGGATTCATTTTGAGGGCCCGTTTCTGAGCCCGGCGAGGCGAGGAGTGCATCCGACGGAATGGCTGAAGCTGCCTTCGGCGGAACTTCTCGAGAAATTTCTACAGGCAGCAGCCGGAAACGCGCAGATTTTGACGATTGCGCCTGAATTGCTTGGGGCCATGCCGTGCATCGACGCGGCGCGGAATGCGGGAATGGTCGTGGCCATGGGCCACACGGATGCGACGTACGAACAAGCTCGCGCGGCGATTGCGCATGGCGTTCGTCACGCAGTGCACGTTTATAACGCCATGCGGCCCTTTTCTCATCGCGACAGCGGCGTGATTGGCGCGGTGTTCACTTCACCTGAGGTGAGCGCGGAACTGATCGCGGACGGCGTGCACGTGGATGAAACCGCCATGAAAGTGCTACTGCAAGCGAAAGGGCCCGAGCGGATGATCCTGGTAAGCGACGGTACTTCGGCAACGGGGATGCCGGATGGAAAGTACATGCTCGGACAATTGGAAGTTACCGTGAGCGGAGGAATTTGCCGCAACTCGGAAGGAAAGCTGGCGGGCAGCACGCTTACACTGGATAGAGCGTTAAGAAATATTGTTGGGCTGGGGATTCCGCTCGCGGAAGCAGTGCGCATGTTGACTCTGAACCCCGCCACGCTGCTCGGAATTGAATTCAAGAAAGGCGTGCTGCGGGTCGGGGCGGATGCGGACATTGTTCTGCTGGATGAAGGATTGCAACTTACGAATGTTTGGGTGCGTGGAGCAGCTGTGGAATAGCCCTAGCAAAAAAGGCGGCTGGGGATCACGGATTTAGCGGGATGTTGAGGTTCGCAGCCAATTCTTCTGCGTCGAAGGGACTGCACGAAAAATAGCGGCCGCCGATCTCCAGCGTTGGAATCTTTCGTTTCCCATCGTTGGCCTTGATGACGATTTCCTCCGCTGACGGGTCTTCTTCGATGTTCACTTCGTGAAATTCCACGCCGCGCTCTTTCAAGAATAGCTTTGCGCGTCTGCAGTCCGGGCACCAAGGGGCGCTGTACATCGTCAGCGTTTCCATCGAAGGCTCCAACTAGATTGGATGCGAGACAGTGGAGAGCGTCGCAAAAGACACGGGAAGATGTGCTGCATCCGGCAATCTCTGACGGGCTTAGCGAACTTCGACAGGAGCGCCACGATACTTGCGCGCAACCTGGATCCGAATAACAGCGCGCTGAAGCGCGACAAAAGCTCTGTCCCAATCGATATTTGGATCGTTCGTGGCCAACCGCTGTTCTGCGCGGGCTTTTGCGGCTTCGGCACGGGCAAGGTCAATCTCCGCGGCACGCTCGGCGGTTTCCGCCAGCACGGTGACGCGGTCGCCTAAGACTTCGGCAAAGCCCTGGATGATGGCGAGAACTCCGCTGGGATTTGTGCCGGCTCCGCGATAAGTCAACTCCCCGATGCCAAGCTCGGTCATCAGCGGCGCGTGGCCCGGCAAAATGCCGAGCTCACCTGCCGCCCCGGGCATCACGACCTCGACTACGCTTTCGCGCAGAAATTGCCGCTCAGGCGTGACGATGATTAGCTCGATGGAATCAGGAAGCATTTGCGCTTAGACGCCTGCCTTCATTTTTTCAGCCTTCGCTATGGCTTCATCAATCGTGCCCACCATGTAGAACGCCTGCTCAGGAATGTCGTCGTACTTTCCTTCGACGATTTCCTTGAAACTGCGGACCGTATCCGCAATCTTGACGTATTTGCCTTCGAGGCCGGTGAACTGCGCCGCCACGAACATTGGCTGCGAAAGGAAGTTTTCGATTTTGCGCGCGCGCGCCACGGTGCGCTTGTCTTCGTCGGAAAGTTCTTCGATACCGAGAATGGCGATGATGTCCTGCAGATCCTTGTAGCGCTGGAGAATCGATTTCACGCCGCGGGCAACGGCATAGTGCTCCGCGCCCACGATGCGCGGGTCGAGAATGCGCGAGTAACTGGCCAGCGGATCAACGGCAGGATAAATGCCTCGCTCGACGATCTGGCGGCTGAGGTTTGTGGTGGCGTCCAAGTGCGTAAACGTCGCGGCCGGAGCGGGATCCGTGTAGTCGTCGGCAGGAACGTAAATGGCTTGCACGGACGTAATGGATCCGGACTTTGTCGAAGTAATGCGCTCCTGCAATTCGCCAATTTCGGTGTTGAGGTTCGGCTGATAGCCGACGGCGGAAGGCATGCGTCCGAGAAGAGCGGAAACCTCGGAGCCTGCTTGCACGAAACGGAAAATGTTGTCGATGAAGAGGAGAACGTCGAGATGCTCTTCATCTCGGAAATATTCTGCGACCGTCAATCCGGTGAGGCCGACGCGGAGACGCGCGCCAGGCGGTTCGGTCATCTGTCCGTAGATCAAAGCGGCGCGAGACTTCTCGGAATTTCCTGGAACAACGACGCCAGCTTCCTGGAATTCCAGCCAAAGATCGTTCCCTTCACGCGTGCGCTCGCCGACGCCCGCGAACACAGATACGCCACCGTGCTGCATCGCGACGTTGTTGATCAATTCCTGAATGAGAACGGTTTTGCCAACGCCGGCGCCGCCGAACAATCCAATCTTTCCGCCCTTCAAAAAGGGCTGAATCAAATCGATAACTTTAATGCCGGTCTCAAACATTTCAAGAGTGGTGGATTGATCCGCAAGCAAGGGCGCGGGACGATGAATCGGATAGTTCGTTTTGCTGGTT
>DATEWL010000561.1:0-3430 GCA_035258025.1 Candidatus Acidiferrum sp.
CTGGCGCTCTCAAGTATTTAGCAGTATCCACATGCCATCGTTGTCCAGATACGGGGAGAGTGTTGCGGATCCAAACGAGGCGGCGTCCATAATTTGCAGTCCACAAACACAAACGGTGATTAAGACACGGAGCAACACCAATGATCGCGAAAAACTTGAAGAAGATATTTACGGTGGTGCTGAGCTTTGTTTTTACTACCGCTTCGTCACAGCTTTTGTACGGATACCAGACTCCGAACGATGCTCCCGGGGCAAATACCGGGAGTCCCACAGAAGCTGCTCCAAATAGCGCGAGCGAACTCCAGGCATTGGTGGCGCCGATCGCATTGTATCCGGATGCGTTGGTGGCCCAAATCCTTACGGCGTCGACATTTCCCGACCAGGTTGCGATCGCGGAGTACTGGATGGAGCAGAACAAGAGCCTAACGGGTAGTGCCCTAATGCAGGCCGTCGACACACAATCGTGGGATCCGAGCGTCAAGGCGCTCACGCAGTTTCCCTCGGTTCTCACCAATTTGGCACATAATCTCACCTGGACTTCTTCGTTGGGAGAAGCCTTTCACAATCAGCAAGCTGAGGTAATGACAGCCATACAGACCTTGCGCGCACAAGCCAAGGCAGCGGGCACTCTTAAGTCCACGTCACAAGTGACGGTAGTGCAACAGTCGCCGCAGGTCATCGTCATCCAACCCGCCAACCCGCAGATTGTGTACGTTCCGGTGTACAACCCAACGGTCGTTTATGGCACGGCCTATGTGACCCCTGGGTATAGCTCTGCGGACGTCGCTGCGGCCGCCGTCATTGGATTCGGGGTTGGAATCGCGGTGGGGGCGATGATGAGCGGCGGATGTTGCAGCTGGGGATATAGCAGCTGGAACTGCGGCTGGCACGGCACGGCCGTGGTCTACCACGGCGGTGCGTACTACGGAAACACGGCTTGGCACGGCGGGTATTACAACGGCGGATACCACAACAGCTACGGGTACAACAACTCCTACAACCATAACAATTACAACAGCGGCTACAACAATAAGTCCTACGCACAGAACGGCAACAACTACAGAAACAGCGGTAACACATACAACAAAAACGTGAGCGGAAACACGGTGAACGTCAACAACGACCGTTCCTCAGCGTCGAACTCCTGGGCGCATGGCGGCGGAAGCGGTGGCAGCTCAGGCGCCTTCAGCGGCATGAGCGGGCACTCCGGCGGATTTGGCGGTTTCGGCGGCTGGTCCTCGAGGGCCGAAAGCAACCGTGGCTGGGGAAGCATGAGGTCTAGCGGATTCGGCGGTGGCCGATTTGGTGGTGGCGGAGGCGGCTTCGGTGGTGGTGGATTTGGCGGGCGGCGGTAGCCACTCGCAAACTCCGGTCGCGAACAACCATGAATTCTAGGTTTGGAGGAATAACTATGTCTTACGGAGCGCAAAGCCAAAAGATTCTGACTTCTCATTTTTCGATGTTTGGGGCTCTGTTGCTGGTGATCTCCTTACTCGTCTCGTGCGGCAAGGCGGAGAGCCCCAAAGCCGAGCAAAAGACCTTCGCGTCTCCCACGGACGCGGGCGCCGCGTTTCTAGACGCAGCCAAGTCTGGCGACCAAACTGCCTTACTGGCGATTTTCGGTCCCGACGCCCAAGGCGTGCTCTTCTCGGGAGACGCAGTAAAGGACAAGGACGCACTACAAGACTTTGTGTCCGCCTATAACCAAATGCATCGCTGGCGCGAGATTAAAGTCGGTGGGCAGATGCTCTACACTGGAGCAGACAATTTCCCGTTTCCAATACCCTTGGGGAAGAATCCCTCAGGACAGTGGGTGTTTGACACCGCAGCCGGCAAAGACGAGATTCTTGCGCGTCGCATCGGCAAGGATGAATTGACGGCGATCGCAGCCTGCGGCGCGATCGCCGACGCACAGCAACAATACTTCAACCAGATTCGCGATGGCGACGCAGTGAAACAATACGCTCTGAAATTTATCAGCGACGAAGGCAAACAAAACGGGTTGTACTGGCCAGTTGAAGCAGGGCAGGCTCCCAGCCCTCTCGAGGATGCTCGTGATTTTGCCAAAGCTGCCGGCTACACCAGCGCGGGAAGCAAACCACAACCGTTCGAGGGCTACTACTTCAGGTTTCTCACGAAGCAGGGAGATAAGGCCAGGGGCGGTGCAAAGGACTATCTTGTGAACGGAAAATTGACCGGAGGGTTTGCCATTCTGGCCTATCCAGTGGAATACAGGAATTCGGGAATTATGACGTTCATCGTGGGTAACGGCGGCATCGTCTACCAAAAAGACTTGGGCGAAAAGACCGCCGATGTCGCTGCCGCGATGACGGAATACAACCCGGGCGATGGCTGGACTCCGGCGATCTAGCCGAGTCAACCTAGCGCGTGCGTCCTGGTAAGGAGGCTTCCCATTGTTCAGCCTAATTCGGGGAATTGGGGAGACGGAACGCTACTGCTCTCTGAGAACATAACCGCAGCGACTCAAAGCTCATACATCGCACTTGAATTAATTAGAATTCGTTCCTCCTGTCCCCTGACTCGCACCTGGCTATCTAGCCGTCTCGGCACTTTCCCCTTGTTTACCGAGTGGAGCGGATGTACGCTGCTCTCGGTAACCGAGGAGAAGCGATGAGCAAACCTTCCGATCTCGTCCAGGGCACGCTGGATTTGTTACTGCTCAAGATTCTCGCTTTGGAGCCGATGAACGGGTACGCCGTCAGCCTGCGGTTGAAGCAAGTTTCCGGCGAGGTGCTGCAAGTCAGCGATGGGTCGCTTTACCCTGCCTTGCACAAACTCGAGCAAGAAGGATGGATCACTGCGGAGTGGAAGCCGACCGAAAATAATCGCCGCGCCAAATTTTATTCGCTCACGCGGCTTGGCAAAACGCAGTTTGAAAAAGAATCCGCCCATTGGGGCCGCCTCTCCGCGGCCATATCGAATATCGTGAAACTCAAGGAGGCCTGAGCGCGCCGCGCCCTGGCAAGGAGGTATCGCATCGTGCGTGCCAAACATTGGTTCTACACATTGCCGCTTCGCCTGCGCTCCCTCTTTCGCCGCGACCATGTCGAGCAAGACTTAAGCGAAGAACTTCAATTCCACTTCGACCAAAAGACCCAGGAATACGTCGGCGGGGGCCTTAGCTCAGACGAAGCGCGCCGCAAAGCGCGCCGCGAATTTGGCGGCCTCGAACTTGCCAAGGAAAATTGCCGCGACACGCGCCGCGTGGGCTTCATCGAGGCTCTTTTGCAGGACGTTCGCTTCGGCCTCCGCATGCTGCACAAGAATCCCGGCTTCACAGCGGTAGCGGTTCTCACCCTCGCTCTTGGCATCGGCGCGACCACTTCAGTCTTTAGTCTGGTCAGCGCCATCCTCCTGAAACCGCTTCCCTTCCCGAATCCTGACAGCATCGTGTTGCCCGAACTCGTTT
>DATEWL010000562.1:0-10571 GCA_035258025.1 Candidatus Acidiferrum sp.
ATGAATGTGGCAATCCACGAGACCGGGTAAAACCAGTCTTTCGCTCGCGTCAATTACGTTAGTTTGTGGCCCACGTAGTTTTTCGATTTCGGCATCGTCACCCACATAGACGATTTTTCCTTCTCGGATGGCTACGGCCTGCGCCCAGGGTTGTTTGGAGTTTACGGTATAGACCTTGCCGTGGAGGAGGATTGTGTCCGCGGGCTGGGCCTTCGTCTCCTGCACATTCTGGGCGCTGATTGTCGCAGAGAACCCCAAAGCAACCACAATGGCAAACGCCAGCACGATCGCCGCTTTGCGCGATGCAGTCATTCACAGCTCCAAGTGTGGATTTCTTGCGGCGTCCTCGAGTCACCAATCACAAGTCACATCCTTTTAGAAAGTCGGCGGCGTGTTCACCCATAGTAGCCAAGTCTCAGAGCGCCCAGGATTTCTCCACCGGTGCGGCGTCGAGCTTTCAAAATAGAGACTGTCACCGGGCTTGAGCCGGTAATGTTCTTTGCTGTTCAGCCAAATCTCAAATTCACCGCGAAGGACGTGCAAGAACTCTTCGCCTTCGTGCGAATAAGATTCGCCGCTGCCGCCGCCGGGTTTGATGCGAAAAAGATGCGGCTCCATCGCTGTTTGGCCCCAGGCCAAAAGCTCCATGCGCACTCCGGGGGTGGTCTCCAGAATTTTCCGCTGACTCGGACGCACCAGGCGCGGATTTTCCGCGGCAGTTTCGAAAAGCGAGAGAATGTTCGTACGGTAGAAACGCGCGATGCGGCGCAGCGTGGAAATGGAAGAGCGCATCTGTCCGCGTTCGAGCGCGCTGAGAAAGCCCACCGAAACTTTCGTGGCCCGCGCCACCTGAGCGAGAGACAGACCACGGCGCGTGCGCAGCCGACGGAAGCGCTGGCCGGGAAGAGGAGCGCTCCCCGGAGGCGCGGGGACGACGCCCTGGCGTTTTAACACGTGAACGATGGCTGCGGGATTCAGTCCGCGTGCGCGGCGCAGAAAAACGGCGCGCTGCAGCAGACGCACGTCAGCCTCGGCATAGAGCCGGTAGCGGCTTTCCGTGCGATGCGGCGAAACAAGGCCTAGCGCTTCCCAGGCGCGCAGCGCAGAGGAGGAAATCCCCACGCGTCGCGCCACTTCGCTGATGCGCAGCAGCCGGCGCATCGTTCGATTTGCTGATGGCTTGGAGAAATTCTTTCCGCTTGACACGGCTCCCGGCTTTCTCTAAGTTTGCGGGATTATAGTAAGGTTTCGGGGGCACAGCAACCTCGAAGAATTCGCCGCCAAGAGAATTCTTCGAGACAAGGGGTGAGTTCATGAAACTGGCTGCTGGATTTTGGCGGAGCAATGCGCTCCGCGACTGCAACATTGCTTCTCTGATGTTTCTCGCGCCGGCTATTCTTCTCGTTGCACCGTTTGCCGGAGCGCAGAGCACCGGCGGCCGGATTCGCGGAACGGTCAGCGATCCCAGTGGCGCCTCCGTGGCCGCCGCCACGGTTTCACTCGTCAATGAGGCGACGCATGCGACCCGCGACGTGCAGAGCGGTGCGACCGGAGAGTACATCTTCATCGAGGTGCCCGTCGGCACCTATGAAATAGACGTCACACAGGCGGGGTTTAAGAAATATATCCACAAAGGAGTTGCGCTGGACTTGAACGAAGTCATCAGCGTCGACGTCACGCTGCAACTGGGTTCCTCGGCGGAAAGAGTAGAGGTTACTGGCGCTCCGCCGGTCATAGACACGACGTCGACACAACTCGGTGCTGTCGTCAACGAGCGCTCCTCGACACAACTGCCGTTGAACGAACGCGACGTTTATCAGTTGCTGCAATTACAGCCCGGAGTCCAGTCCCAGATCGGCAACAATTTGTTTTATGGCTCGGACAAGCCTGGGGTTGTGACCGTGAATGGCGGCCGTGGCCGCTCGAACAATTATTCCGTGAACGGCGGGGATGGAAACGACCTGTTCGCCAACCTGCCGGCAGTGCAACCTTCGCCGGACAGCATCGAAGAATTCCGCGTGATCAGCAATTCTTTTGACGCCGAATACGGCCGCAATTCCGGCGCAGTCGTCAACGTGGTGACCAAGTCCGGCACGAACGACTTCCATGGCAGCGCTTACGAATTCTTCCGCAACACAGTTCTCAACGCTCATGGATTTTCGTTTCAGCCGACCCCAAAACCTCCTTTCAATCAGAACCAGTTTGGTGGAACGATTGGCGGCCCGATCATAAAAGACAAAATCTTCTTTTTCGGGTCGTATGAAGGACGGCGTATCGTGCGCGGCATCGTTTCACAGCAAGTACCCGTCCCTACGGGCGCGGACGAGGCCGGGGATTTTTCCGCTGGAGGTACTGCCGCCCCATTCAGTGGGACTCTTACGGATAATACGGTGGCCACGATCTTGCAGAATCGGCCCGGTTGCGCCAACGCCATTACGATGGAGGGTGGTTCTGCTCCCGTTGCGGGAGCGGCGTACAGCGCTATTTTCCCGAATAACAAAATACCTACGGCGTGTTTTGATCCAGTCGCGCAGAGTATGTTGCAGTATCTCCCCGGCTCGGGAGGCACCAGCTCACTCGCTCAAAACGTATCCAAGTCCACGGACAGTGGCGATCAGTTCTCAGTTCATTACGACGAAATCCTGAACAAGGATCAGAAACTCTCCGTCTATTATTACTACAACAACGACAACACTCTAGATCCCTTTGCTATCTTTCAGTTGGCGGGCGCCTCGCTGGGCAATTTCGGGGGCCGGATTATTTCGCACGTCCAGCAGGTCAATGCGAGCCATACGTGGACGATTGGCTCGACGGCGGTGAACGAATTCCGTTTCACACTGTTCCGTGAAGCCGAACCACAATTTTACACGCCGACGACGACGAATCTCGTAACTGCCTCCTGCGGCAGCGCCATCCCGGCCGCGCAGTGTTTCGGCGGAACGTCGGACACACCACTGGTCGATGCGAACGGGAATCCTCTGGGTACGGCTGCAGGCCCCAATACGCCGGTGTGCCCCGGCCAGTTCGGATGCGGAATCCACCCGGGGCTCGGCTCGAAGTTTGAAGGCGTTCCTTTTGTCACTCTGAATGGCACCACCGGCCTCTTCGGGAACAACTTCGAAGGACAATTGCCCCAGACGGGCAATACGTTTCAGTTCAGCGACAACTACAGCAAGATCATTGGCAGTCACAGCTTCAAGTTTGGCGCTGACACCCGCTATCAGAAGTTCGACCAGACGGTCTACTTCAACGTAAACGGAGAGTACATTTTGGGATCGGGCGGTTCGAATGATACGGGCTCCGCCGATCCCTATGCAAATTTCCTTCTGGGCTTGCCTACCTCATATTCGCAAGGCTCCGGCAACAAGGAACTGGTTCGGAGCACTTCGGTGTATCTCTTCGCACAAGACAGTTGGAAGATTAAGTCCAACGTCACACTCAACTATGGTTTGCGGTGGGAGATGAATACACCGCTCACAGACATCGGTCAGAAAGTGCAACGATTTAATCCGGGGCAGAACTCAACGATTTATCCCTGCCAGCTTTCCGCGGTAAGCATTGCGACTTTTTCGCAGCTTCCCCAGTTTCAAACACCCGGAGCTCCCACGCCAAACTGCGCCAACACGGGTACTCTGCCAACGGGGTTGGTAGTCCCGGGTGACAAGGGCGTCCCAGGCGGTTTGATCAACACTTACACCAAAGCATTTGCACCGCGCCTCGGCCTAAATTGGAGTCCTGGCTGGAAAGACGGAATGCTCTCCAAACTGACCGGCGGTCCAAACAAGACCACTGTCAGCATGGGGTGGGGACTCTTCTACAACCCAATCGAACAGTTAGTTCTAGAGCAGTTTGTCGCCGAGCCGCCCTTCGGCATAAGCAACTCCGTTTCGAACCCGCTCTTCAGCACTCCCTTTGTGGGGCAAGACGGGACGACCAAGCCCAACGTTTCTAATGGCTTCCTCACTCCTCCGCGTGGGCAGGCGGTGGACTGGTCGCTGTATCGTTCTATTTTGTTGTTCGGACAATTTCCGACGACGCTGCGGACACAGTACTCGGCGCAGTACAACCTCACGATCAAGCGCGAATTGCCCGGCGATATTCTTTTCCAAATCGGCTACGTTGGCTCGCAGGGCCACCGGCTTCTCGCCATTCACGATCAGAACGCGGGGAACGGGCAAACATGCCTGGATCTGAATTCGACCCTGGGAACGGGTACCTGCAGCACTTTTGGTGAGGACAGCGCTTACACCATTCCTGCGGGAACGGTCATTCCTCAGGGCGGGTTCCATTTGCCTTACAACGCGGGGTCGGGAGGCACAGTTATACCCGGCGGAACCGTGTTGGCCAATCCAGTTACACTCGTCGGTTTGCGCCCCTACTCGTCGCCCAATTGCCAGCCTCTGAATCCGGATCCTTTGACGAACGGTTGCCCCGCTGACGGAACTCCGACCTTTGGAAGCATCTTTAATGAAGATACGGCAGCGCATTCTAACTACAATTCGCTGCAGACCCTCTTCCAAAAGCAGTTCTCGCATGGGGTCCAATTTCAGGCTTCCTACACGTACAGCAAGTCGCTGGACAACGCCTCGAGCTTCGAGGAAATCTTAAATCCGACCAACTTTAATGCGACCTACGGGCCCTCTCTCTACGACGCACGGCATCGCTTTGTTTTCAACTATGTCTGGGATTTGCCGATTCCGAAGAAGCAGGGCTTTGCAGGCAAAGCCCTGAACGGCTGGCAAGTATCCGGGATCTACACTTTCCAAAGCGGCTTTCCCATCTTGATCAACAACTGCAATGACAGTGAGTTGGAAGGCAGCATCCAGGGATTCGAATGCCCTGGGAAACCCAATCTCGTCACTGCTTTCAAGCCTTCAAATCCACGCAGTACTGTCTGCGCTTTCGGGACCGGCCAGCTTTCCGGGACAGGTATTCCATGTCAGCCGGTTTCTGGTTTTGGATTCGATCCAAATCAATTCGACAATACAATTTATGATCCGAGTACCGGGCCTTCTACGGATCCCACGGCAATCACGCTTGGCCAATTTGGAAATGCACCGCGCACGGTCTGCTGCAATTCTCCCATTAACAATTGGGACCTGGGCATCTTCAAGGACACCCAGGTCGGCGAAAAGCTGCGTGTGGAATTCCGGACGGAAATCTATAACGCGTTCAACCACGCGCAGTTCTATAGCATCGACGGCAACTCCGGAAACGCGGGCACAACTTTTGGCCAGCCGCAGAAGGTGCGCGACCCGCGTCTGATACAGTTCGCGCTAAAACTGCTGTTCTAGCGATCGAAGGAGCTTCCATGTAACAAAGAGGCGCGGCTCGCAAGGGTCGCGCCTTCGTACGTGCGATAATCTAGGAGCCAGTTCTACGCATTTCCAGAGCTTTTCCATCTGAGACTGACCGCAGGGAATAGACCTGCCACGGGAAACCGCAAGGCGGCCACCCATCACGGAGTATCAAAATGCACGACGCACTGAAGAAGGAAATCGCAACCTACGAAAAGCGCACGCCAAAATCCGCGGACGCATACAAACGCGCATTGCAGCGCATCCCACTCGGCGTTGCCAGCAACTATCGCCACTACGAGCCTTATCCGCTGTTTGTGAGGGACGGAAAGGGAAGCAGGATTCACGACGTCGATGGGAACGAGTACATCGATCACAATCTGTGTTTCGGCGCATTAATGGCCGGGCACTGTCATCCTGCCGTGGTGAAGGCCGTCGAGCAAAAACTGCAGGAGGGCACGACGTTCGGCATGCCACACGATATGGAATGGGAGCTTGCGGAAGAAATCTGCAAACGCTATCCCGTTGAAATGGTGCGCTTCGGCTCGAGCGGCACGGAAGTCACGATGCACGCTTGCCGCATCGCCCGCGCCGCCACGAACCGCGAAAAAATCCTAAAGTTTGAAGGCGCTTACCACGGCTTGCATGACACCGCACTCGTCAGCGTTAAGCCCAAGGCCGAAGACTACGGCGACCCCGACGCGCCCAACTCCGTTCCCGGCGGAGGCGGCGTGCCTAAGGCGTCCCTTGCGAATGTGGTTGTCGCTGCGTTCAATAACCTTCCCAGTGTCGAACGCCGGTTCCGCGAAAACCCCGGGCATATCGCCGCGATTATCCTCGAGCCTATTCTGATGAACGTCGGTCTGTGCATGCCCCAGCCCGGGTTTCTGCAGGGTTTGCGCGATATCGCCACAAAAAACGGTGCGCTGCTTATCTACGACGAAGTAAAAACCGGCGCGAAGCTGGCCTGGGGTGGTGCCAGCGAATACTTCGGCGTGAAGCCGGACATGATTTGCCTGGCCAAATCCATCGGCGGGGGACTGCCACTCGCCGCGTTTGGCGCAAGCCGCGCGGTAATGGATCTGATTTCGCAGCACAAGGTTTTTCACGGCGGAACATACAACACGAATCGCGTGGCTATGGCGGCGGGGCTTGCCACGTTTCGCGATGTTCTTTCGCGGGAAAACTACGCGCGCGTCGATAAGCTGAGCAAGCAGCTCACGGAAGGCTATCGCGCCATCGTCAAGAAGACTGGTCTGCAAGCCTATGTGATAAGCGCCGGAGTCAACGGCGCGCTGATGCTTTACCCACAGGAAATTCGCAATTATCGCGACTGGACGAAAATCGACGTCGATCTTTGGCGCCACTACTGGTTCGCCATGGTCAACCGTGGCGTCCTGCCGCAGCCTTATTGGTGGGATGAGCAGTGGACCATTTCTGTCCAACACACCGAAGCCGACATCGAGAAGCACGTCGCCGTGTTCGATGAAGTCGCGCCCGGTCTAGCAGCAGCGCAACTCGAGCGCGGCGCGCACTTCGTCGGCGCCGCTGGCCACTGATTGTAGGAGACCGCTCCATTGCAGAACGAGGCCGCCATTGCGTCCGCCGCGTCCATCGCGCCTTTAGTACAAGACGCGCCGCACCTGCGCCGCGTTTTGGGGCGCATGGACCTCGTTCTGCTTTTTGTTGTCGCCGTATTCAACCTGAACGTCGTCCCCTCGATCGCTGCTAACGGCGGCGTCACCATTTGGCTATGGATTATTTCTCTTTTGCTTTTCTTTTGGCCGCAAGGAATCGCGGTCATCGAACTTGCTCACAGGTATCCCGGCGAAGGCGGCGTTTACCTCTGGGCCAAGGAAGTCTTCGGAGACTTCCATGGTTTTCTCTCCGGCTGGTGCTACTGGACCAACAACATGATGTACGTGCCCACGGTCATGCTGTACTTCGTTGGCGTTTCCGTGTTTGCGCTGGGCTCCGGCCACGAGGCGCTGGGCGACAACAAAACTTTCGCGCTAACCGCCTCGCTCTTGCTGCTGATAGTCCTCGTCGCGCTGAATATAGTCGGGCTAGGCGTCGGGAAATGGATCAACAACCTCGGCGCAATCGGCACAGGAATTGCCGCCGCCGTCTTGATCGGGCTGGGCGTCGTCGTGTGTTTGCGATTCGGCACCAGCGTGACCTGGGCTGACTTCCGAATCCCACCCAATCCAAAATTCGTCCTAAACTCTTTCGGCGTAATCTGCTTCGGATTAGTTGGCCTCGAGCTCGCTTCCGTCATGGGAGACGAAATCGAAAATCCGCAAAAGACCCTGCCTGGCGCCGTCGCCTGGGGCGGCGTTCTATCCGGCGCGCTCTACATCGGCTCGACGCTGACGCTGCTAATTGCGATCAACAAAGGCGGCATCAACGTGCTGCAGGGAATTGTTCAAGCGGTGGGCCATATGGCCAGCCGCGTCGGAGTCGTATGGATCGTGGCACCCTTTGCGTTTCTGCTGAGCTTGTCGATTGCGGGAATCGCGTCGGCTTGGCTCGGCGGCTCCGCGCGAATTCCCTTTGTCGCGGGACTAGATTCCTACATGCCTGCTTGGCTGGGTAAAATTCATCCACGCTACCGCACGCCATATGCCGCGCTGATCGTGCACGCAGCGGTATCCATGGTGCTCGTCGTGCTGAACTTCAGTGGCTGGTGGCTCTGGAATAAACTGATCGGCTTGTCGTTCGTGGCGTACATCCTGCGGTCGTTCGGTTTTGTCTTGGCAAATCTAACGGCCAGCGAAACCGGCGTACAGGAAACCTTCCAGAAGCTGCTCTCGCTCGCGGTGGTTCTTCAGTTGATTCCTTTTCTGTACATGTTTGGCGCGCTGCTAAAAATTGCCTTTGGCAATTCTTTTGTGAAAGGCGTCTATAGTAAGACGACATTGATTCTTTCCGGCGCCAGCGGGCTGGTCACCACGATTCTGGGAATCGCGTTAGCTTTTTTTCCGGCGCAGCAAGTCACCTCGATTCTTTCCTACGAGATTTGGATGTTTGGTGGCACGCTATTTTTCATAGGGCTTGCCGCGTTTTTCTTTTTTGTTTACGGGCGGCGCAAGACGGCGAGAAAACTTGCTGAGGCCGTTCCGGCTGTTTGAACGCGGCGCGCCCTAGCCTGTGGGCGTTCCCGCGATGACGATTTTGGGAGGCTGTGATGTCCAGCGGTGCGACAGCGGGAGTTCGAACGTACAAGAATTACGTCAATGGCGAATGGGTTGGAAGCTCCTCGGGAGAAACTTTCCCGGTATACGACCCATCGACCGAAGAAGTCATCGCGCAAGTTGCTGCCGCTGGCGCAACCGACGTTGATCGTGCTGTAAAAGCCGCGCGCGCCGCCTTCGACTCCGGTCCTTGGGCCACCACCAGCGCGCAAGACCGCGGCCGCATCCTTTTCAAGCTAGCTGAAAAAATTCGCCAGAACACCGCCCTGCTTGCCGAAATCGAATGCCGGAACACCGGCAAGCCCATCGTCGAAGCCGAATACGACATCGCGGACGTCGCCACCTGCTTCGAATACTATGGCGGCCTCGCCACCAAAGTCCTTGGCACTGTAAATCCGGTTCCCGCCAATGCACTCAGCTTCACTCTCCGCGAGCCCGTCGGCGTCGCCGGACAAATTATTCCGTGGAACTATCCTTTATTGATGGCCGCCTGGAAACTCGCGCCGGCTCTCGCGGCTGGCTGCACTTGCATTCTCAAACCTGCTGAGCAAACGCCGCTGACCGCACTAGAGTTCGCGAACTATTTCACCGAAGTTGGTTTGCCGCCCGGAGTGGTGAACGTCGTTAATGGCCTTGGAGAAACCGCGGGCGCCGCGCTCGTCGCGCACCCGGGCGTGGATAAAATCGCTTTCACGGGCAGCGCCGCCGTCGGCAAAATCATCGTCAAAAGCGCCGCAGACACCCTGAAGCGCGTCACGCTTGAACTCGGCGGCAAATCGCCCAACATTTTCTTCACCGACGCCGATTGGGAAGCTTCCATCGACGGCGCGCTCTTCGGAGTGTTCATCAATCAAGGCGAAGTCTGTTCCGCAGGCAGCCGCATCCTCGTCGAAAAAAAAATCTATTCCAAATTCGTCGAGGCTATGACCGAAAAAGCCAAGCGTATCAAGCTCGGCGCACCCCTCGAACGCGAAACGAAAATGGGACCGCTCGTCAGCAAAGAACAATATGACCGCGTCAGCTCTTATCTCGAACTTGGCAAGAAAGAAGCAAAAGTCGCCATCGGCGGCGGACGCCCCAAGCAATTCGGCAAAGGCTACTACCTCGAGCCAACCATTTTTTACGACGTGGAAAACACCGCGCGAATCGCGCGCGAAGAAATCTTTGGCCCGGTCGCATCGGTGATCCCTTTCGACGGCGAAGCCGACGCCATCCGCATCGCCAACGACACGCCCTACGGCCTCGCCGCCGCGGTCTGGACGCGCGACATCTATAAAGCCTTCCGCGTCGTGAAGTCGCTCCGCGCCGGCATCGTGTGGGTTAATCACATGCAGCCGACGTACGTAGAAGCGCCGTGGGGAGGCTACAAGCAATCGGGCTTTGGCCGCGAACTTGGCCCCTGGGGCCTTGAGGAATATCTCGAAACGAAACAGGTTTTCGTCAATCTCGACGAAACTCCCATCGGCTGGTATTAGCATTCGGGACGCCGGCTATCGTGTGGCTGGCGGCCAGAGAAAAAAGGAAAAGAAAATGGCTACCATTCAGATTCGAACTGAAATCCCAGGTCCGCGTTCGCGCGCCCTAATGGCGCGTCGCGAAGCAGCCATTCCCCGCGGGCCAGCCAACGCCACACCGGTGTTCGCCGCACGCGCGGGTGGCGCAACAATCGAAGACGTCGACGGCAACAAGTATATCGATTTTGCCGGTGGCATAGGCTGCCTCAATATCGGCCACCGCTCCCCGCGCGTTATCTCTGCGGTTCGTGAGCAACTCGAAAAATATTTGCATCTCTGCTTCGCCGTCACGCCATACGAAGGCTATATCGCTGTGGCTGAAAAACTGAACTCACTCGCCCCCGGCAATTTCGCGAAAAAAACAATTCTGCTAAATTCTGGCGCCGAAGCCATCGAAAATGCCGTAAAGATCGCCCGCGCCTACACAAAACGCCCCGCCGTGATTTGTTTCGAAGATGCTTTCCACGGCCGCACTCTTCTCACCATGTCCCTGACCAGCAAGACGCATCCTTATAAAGCGGGCTTCCAGCCGTTTGCCAGCGACATCTACCGCATTCCGTTCGCAT
>DATEWL010000563.1:0-6602 GCA_035258025.1 Candidatus Acidiferrum sp.
CCTCGGCGTTAATCCTTTTGGTGTCTGTATGCCAGGTGCGGCGATGAGTGCGGGCCAAGAACACCTCGACGTTCGCACGGCGCTCAAACGAGGCATTGCCGAGCTTCGCGACGCGAATGTCCCCTCGTACACGCTCGCAGCGGAATTGCTGCTGCTGCACGTTCTCGGCCGCGACCGGACTTGGCTCTACGCGCATCCCGAGGAAGTGATCCCCGGTCTCGACGCTCATCGATTCCTCTCGCTAATTCTGCGGCGCGCCGCCGGCGAGCCCACGCAATACATCACCGGCAAACAGGAATTCTGGGGCCTGGAGTTTGAAGTTACTCCCGACGTATTGATTCCCCGCCCAGAAACGGAACACGTCATCGAAGTTGCTCTCGACCGCCTTGCCCTCCGAGAAATTCGCGCAGGCCGAAAACAAACTCTCACAGGCGAAGGACTTAATATCATCGACGTTGGCACCGGCTCAGGTTGCATAGCTATCGCCCTCGCGAAGGAACTCCCCGGCGCGCAAATTGTAGCCACCGACATATCTGTCGCGGCTCTTGCTGTTGCACGACGCAATGCCGCCCGCCACGCGTTTAGCGAGTGCATCCAATTCATTGAGTGCAATCTCCTGAACGAGGCCACAATCTCCGACGTATTGCCCACGGTTGTAGGGGCGCATTATGCTGCGCCTCTACAAGTCAATGTCTCAACAGTGGACGCGGCGCACCCGCGTCAATTTGATCTAATCGTCAGCAATCCACCGTACGTCGGCCGCAACGAAAAAGACTCGCTAATGCGCGAAGTCCGCGACCACGAGCCGGAACAGGCCCTCTACGGCGGCGAAGAAGGTTACGAGCTCTACGCCGACTTGATTGCACAAGCCGCGCAACACTTGAAGCCCGACGGCATCCTCGTTCTCGAGCTCGGCCACAACAGTCTGCCCGCCGTGCAGCCACTCCTGGATTTACCCGAGTGGACAAACGTGGGAGTGACCAAGGATCTGGCTGGCATCGATCGCGTCATAGCCGCCGAGAGTACCTAGGCTAAGGCGAAGTTGTGGCGAAGATTGAATCGGGAGTAGGCTAGGCGAATGCCGGAGATGGCACGATTTCGGGCAAAGCATGGGCCGCTGGAGGAGCGAGCGGCGGATGCGATCGCCTCGATTTTGCACGTCGACATGGACGCCTTCTTCGTGTCCGTGGAATTGCTGGAACGGCCTGAGCTTCGCGGGAGACCTGTGGTTGTCGGCGGAAAGCCCGATCAGCGTGGCGTCGTTACAGCGGCTAGTTACGAAGCGCGAAAGTACGGAGTTCATTCCGCGATGCCGCTACGAACCGCTGGCAGATTGTGTCCGCACGCAGTTTTTCTTGATGGCCATCATGAGAAATATGGAGAGTGGAGCGACCGCGTCGCGACGATCCTTGCGAAATTTTCCCCGATCGTTGAGATGGTTTCGATTGATGAAGCTTATCTAGACTTAGCGGGAACGGAACGCCTGCACGGGCCGCCCTTGGCTGCGGCCGACAAACTTCTTCGCACCATCACGCGCATCACTGATCTTCCCTGCTCCGCTGGGTTGGCCACGACTCGGCTTGTCGCCAAAGTCGCATCGGATCAGGCCAAGCCGCGTGGGCTCGTGTGGGTCGCGCCGGGCCAGGAAGCGCGATTTCTTGCGCAGCTTCCCGTGCGAAAAATTCCAGGCATCGGCGAAGTCACGGAACGGGCGCTGCGTGCGCTCGGCATCGAAACCGTGGATCAGCTCGCCGCAGTAGCGCCGGAAAAACTCGAAAAAATCTTTGGCCAATGGGGCGATGCGCTCTATCGTAAAGCGCGGGGCGGCGATTCCTACGAATTCGTCATCGACGCCGAACCGAAATCCATTTCGCATAATCATACGTTTGGTGAAGACACGAATGACACCGAGGCGCTGCACGCCTTGCTAAGCCATCTCTCGCAAAAGGCCTGCAAGCGTCTTCGCGAAGCAGGCCTCGCAACGCGTACGCTTACGCTGACAATTCGCTATGTCGGTTTCGATACGCACACGTGCGCGAAAACTCTTTCCGAACCCACGCAGCTCGACGCCGACATTTTTCGCGTGTTTCAAAAGCTATTTGCTGAGCATCGCGACATGAAACGCAAAATCCGTTTGCTTGGCGTGGGCCTTGGCAGCCTGACACACGGCGGCGAGCAGCTCGATCTACTGGATGCCGAGCGGCGCGAACGTCTTGAAAAATTGACGCGCGCCACGGACAAGTTGCGCGACCGCTTCGGTTTTGGAAAAGTGCAATTTGGCGGCTCGCTGCACGCGGACGGCTCCATAAACGAACGCGACGATCCGAGATTGTCTACCTTTGGAAGGGCAAACCTCAAGAAGTCGAGTGAGTCGTGATGCCAGTCACGACGAATGGGGGCGGATACCCTATACTTCTCGCATGAGTCCCGTAACACCTCCTTCCGGAACCGCAGATCGCATCCGTGGCGGCAAACTTTCCGGATTCTGGCAACGCATCAGCGAAGGCCGCCGGATTGACGAATTGTGGTCGCAGTTCACGGCAGACGCGCGCTCCAGCTATGGGTTCTACATGACGGATGCCGTCGCCGAAGACATGGTGAACCGTAGAGGACGGCCCCGATTCTTTCGAATTGCCAAGACTTTGTTCTGGTCGCTGGTGATGAAGCTGACGCCGGCGCGACGCATGCTTCTGATTCTTGCCTTTGTGCTGCTGGTGTTTTCGGGCTTCCATTTTGAGTCCAGCAACGATGGGAAGGGTGATTTTAATTTCACTTTTATCACTGTGATGCTGCTCGTGCTGTTGCTTGCGCTGGAACTCGCGGACAAGGTGACGATGAAGCGCGATCTGGAAATCGCGCGGGAAATCCAGACTTGGCTCGTGCCATCCAAACCGCCGGAAGTGGCTGGAGCGGACATTGCTTTTGCTTCACGCCCGCAAAATTCGGTCGCTGGCGATTATTACGACGCGTTCTATCCCACGGCGGGCGCCGAAGAAAATGGAAAGCTTATGCTGGTGATTGCGGATGTGGCTGGCAAGAGTATCCCAGCCGCGCTGCTAATGGCCACGCTTCAAGCGAGTCTGCGCACGATTGCCGGCGAAGGCGCTCCTTTGGCGGAGCTCGTCGTGCGACTAAATCGGTACGCTTCCGCGCACAGCCTCGATGGCCGGCGCTTTACGACGGCCGTGCTGGCTGAATACGAACCCGGGACGCGAGCTCTTCTATATGTGAACGCCGGCCACAACCCCCCGATTTTGCGCCGTGCGGGCGGAACGCTCGAGAAGTTGGAGGCCGGCGGCCTACCGCTCGGAATTGACATGGGCGCCGCCTACGAGACCGCCGCCATCGAATTGAAGTCCGGCGACGCGTTGATCTTCTACACCGACGGAGTGATCGAGGCATTCGACGAAAAGGGCCAGGAGTTCGGCAACGATCGTTGGTTGGAGGCCATCCGCGCGCTGCCCGATTGGAACGCTGCGGAATCGCTGCAGTTTTTGATGAAGCGCGTGGACGATTTTGTAGGCTTGACGCGGCAGTCCGACGACATCACCTGTCTAGTGATTCGCACCAAATAAGAATTTGCGGAAACTAAAGTTTATGCTGGATTCGCGTTGGCAGCCCGAAAGTCGCATAATCGCGGTGTGACACCTCGCGAACTCGCCAACTCGATCTGTGACACGTTGCAGGACAATGGCCATCAGGCGCTGCTCGTAGGCGGCTGTGTGCGCGACATGTTGCTCGGCCGGGAGCCCGCCGATTACGACGTCACGACCGACGCGACGCCCGAACGCGTCATGGAATTGTTTCCGGACAGCATCGCCGTGGGCGCGCAGTTCGGCGTCATGCTTGTGCCTCGCGATGGGCTGAAAGTGGAAGTCGCAACGTTTCGTTCGGACGTGGGCTACTCCGATGGACGGCATCCGGACCGCGTGGTTTATTCGAAAACGCCACAGGAAGATGTGCTGCGGCGAGACTTCACGATTAACGGTCTTCTGATGCGGCCTAACACTGGTGAAGTTCTTGATTTTGTGGATGGCCAAGCGGACTTGAAGGCTGGGGTGGTTCGCGCGATCGGCGAACCGGACCGGCGGTTTGCAGAAGACAAATTGCGGATGATGCGCGCCATCCGATTTGCAGCGCGGTTTGGCTTCGAGATTGAGCATGCGACGTTTGCGGCGATTCGGCGCCATGCTGGAGCGGTTACGGATGTTTCCGCGGAGCGGATTCGCGAGGAGCTCACCAAACTTTTGACAGAGGGCGCGGCGCGGACAGGATTCGAATTGCTGGAAAAATCCTGGTTGCTCTCGATCGTGCTGCCAGAAATCGCGGCGATGAAAGGCGTGCCGCAGCCGCCGCAGTTTCATCCTGAAGGTGACGTTTGGATCCACACCTTACTGATGGTCGAGGAACTCCCTGCAGGAGCTTCACCGACACTTGCGTGGGGTGTGCTGCTGCACGACGTTGGCAAGCCGCCGACCTTTAAGCCTGCCTCGCAGACCGGCGACCGGATTCGTTTCGATCATCACGTGGACGTGGGCGTTCGAATGGCAGAGGCGATTTGCCGGAGGTACCGATTTTCGCACGAAGGGACGGAGCAGATCGTTGCGCTGGTCGCCAACCACATGCGATTCATGGAGGTGGGGCGCATGCGGACCTCGACGCTGAAGCGATTCGTGAGGCTTCCCCATTTTGAAGAGCATATGGAACTACACCGGCTGGATTGTCTATCGAGCCATCGCAAGCTGGATTCATACGGCGCAGTGCAGCGGTTCCTCGCGGAAACTCCAGCTGAGGAGGTTCGTCCACAGCGTGTCCTAACGGGTACTGATTTGAGCGAAATGGGCTATATCCCTGGACCACTATTTAGCGAAATACTGAGAGCCGTGGAAGACGCGCAGCTTGAGGGGCAGGTCACAACCAAACTGGAAGCTGAAGAATTGGTGCGAAAGAAATTTGCTTTGAACAAGGTAAAGGCTTAGGGGAAAGGGATTGCAACACCGCTGGATGGAGCAAAGGCAGGAAAGCAGGCGTTTCGTAGGAATATCCTGTATGTACATGAAATACATGAACTTATTCATAGATTTGCGACGCGGTTGGACAAATGCTAAAATATGAGCCTGATATGCTAAGATTTCATGCTACTTGTATTCGCATCTCGCCGCACCCTTTTGCTTTAGCCCGCATCTAACGTTGATAAGCGCGGGACATTATTCCCTGCGCCCGGATTTAGGGGACACTCACTATGGCTGAGAAAAAGTATACGGTACCAGAAATTCTCGCGATCCTGCCGGTTCGGGATACGGTCCTGTTTCCAGGGGCTGTGCTGCCTTTGACGGTAGGGCGGGAGAGCTCATTGGCCCTAGTTAACTCGCTGGAAGGCGAGGAGAAATTGTTGGGGGTTGTGGCGCAGCTGGACCCCCGGATCGAAGATCCTGCCGCCGCGGACCTGCACAAGGTCGGTACGCTGGCGAAGGTTCACAAGACCGTCAAAATGCCTAACGGGAACGTGGTTATCTTCCTGGAAGGCTTGCAGCGCGTTAATGTGCTGGAACTTATCGGCTTGCGGCCGTTTCTGCGCGCACGCGTGGAAGCGCAGCCCGAAATTACCGGGGATGTGGATGCGGAGCTTGAGGCCCTGCAGCGCAATGCTCAGGACCTGTTTCGCGACGTCGTAAGCCACTCACCGCAACTCTCGGACGATTTGCAGTCCGTGGCATTGAACATCGACGACCCAGGCCGCCTGGCGGACTTTATCGCTGGGACCTTGCCTTCACTTTCGACGCTGCTGCGCCAGGAGCTTATCGAAACACCTAGCGTGCGGAAGCGGCTCGAGATGCTAATCCGCGAACTGTCGAAAGAGCTGGAAGTGCTGGAGCTGCGCTCGAAAATTCACGAGCAGGTGCAGGAGCAGGTGGGCCAAAACCAGCGTGAATATTTGTTGCGCGAACAGATGAAGGCCATTCAGAAGGAACTCGGCGAATCCGACGATTCGACGCAGGAGATTGACGAGCTCCGCAAAAAGATGGATGAGGCCGGGATGTCGCCCGAGGCGAAAAAAGAGTGCGACCGCGAATTGAAGCGTCTCGCAAAGATGACGCCGGCGTCCGCGGAATACATGGTTTCGCGCACGTACCTGGAGTGGATGACTTCTTTGCCGTGGGCAAAGTCTTCGGGTGTGAGCGAGATCGACATCGCAAAGGGAAAGCAGATTCTTGACGAAGACCACTACGACCTCGCGAAGGTCAAGGAAAGGATTCTCGATTACCTGGCGGTGAAGAAATTGCAGCCGGGGATGAAGGGGCCGATTCTTTGCTTCGTTGGGCCTCCCGGCGTGGGCAAGACTTCGCTTGGAAAATCCATTGCTCGTGCGTTGGGACGCAAGTTTGTACGTATCGCTCTCGGCGGCATGCACGACGAAGCGGAAATCCGCGGACATCGCCGGACGTATATTGGAGCGCTGCCGGGCCAGATTATTCAGGGCCTGAAGCGCGCCGAAAGCAACGATCCGGTGTGCATGCTGGACGAAGTCGATAAGCTCGGGCGGGATTTCCGAGGCGATCCGTCATCGGCGCTCATGGAAGTTTTGGACCCGGAGCAAAACG
>DATEWL010000564.1:0-2392 GCA_035258025.1 Candidatus Acidiferrum sp.
AAGGCGAAGCACTTCGTCGAGGATGCGCTGCGCGACTTCGGACTTGCTCAGCTTCGGGAGCGCCAAATCGCGGCCATCCCGGGAGAACAGGGTGACAATATTGGTGTCGTGGTCGAAGCCAGCGCCTTCGGCGCTGACATCATTCGCCACAATGAGATCGGCATTCTTCACGGCCAGCTTCCTCCTGGCATTATCCGCAACGTGGTCCGTCTCCGCCGCGAATCCGACGATAAGGCGATTGCCCTTGGTTTGCGCGGCTTCGGCCAAAATATCCAGCGTCGGTTCGAGGTGAATCGTCAGCGGCTCTTTGTTCCGCTTCAT
Organism: Candidatus Acidiferrum sp.; assembly: GCA_035258025.1. Taxonomy (GTDB): domain Bacteria; phylum Acidobacteriota; class Terriglobia; order Acidiferrales; family UBA7541; genus Acidiferrum. Next base: position 322 of record DATEWL010000564.1, read on the forward strand.
TTTTTCGGGTTGCGTTTCGGCGGGGCGATAGTCGGCGACGGCCGCGGCGAAAATCGCAATGCTGCTCTCGGAGAAACGGTCCATGACCGCGATGCGCATTTCTTCGGCGGTTCGAACGTCGATGCGCTCGACGCCGGCAGGTGTTTCCAAATTCACGGGACCGCTCACGAGAAACACCTTGGCGCCGCGGCGCGCGGCAGCTTCTGCTACCGCGTAACCCATTTTCCCAGAGGAGCGGTTGGTCAGATAGCGCACCGGGTCGAGGTCTTCGCAGGTCGGCCCGGCTGTAATCAAAATCGTTTCGCCTTGCAAATCTTTTTGCGCATGGAGCGTTTCGCGAACGGCGGCGACGATCTCCTGCTGGCCAGCGAGGCGGCCCGCGCCGGTCATGCCGCAGGCGAGATAGCCTTCATCGGGATTGACGATCTTGACGCCGCGAGCGCGCAGCATCTCTACGTTTTCCTGCGTCGCGGCGTGGTTCCACATGTTGACGTTCATCGCAGGCGCGACGATTACGGGCGCTGTCGTCGCCAGATAGAGCGTGGTCAGAAAATCATCGGCGATGCCACGTGCAAGTTTCGCGAGAATGTCCGCGGTGGCTGGGGCTACGAGGAGCAGGTCGGTGCGCTGGGCCACGGCGATGTGTTCGATCGCGCTTTCTAGATTGGCTTCGCCAGCCGAGGACTTTTCGAACAGATCGGTGATGACTTTTTGGCCGCTCAGCGCGGCAAAGGTCAGAGGAGTAACGAATTCGCGCGCGCCGCGCGTCATAACGACTTGCACGCTGAAACCGTCTTGTTGGAGGAGGCGCACCAGTTCGGCGGCTTTGTAGGCCGCCACTCCACCGGTCACGCCGAGGGTGATTCGCATCGGTTCCTATTTCAGTACTTCTCGCCAAGTTCGGGCACAGCATGCTGTGTCCCTACAAATTCCGCGCAGGCGGCTTGCACCCACGGCCTGCGGCCGTTTACTTCCGGCGCTTGTTGCCGTCTTTGTCTTCATCAATCGAAGACGGCTCGGTGAATTCGTACTCAATCAGGCTATTCTCAAGTTCTTCGCAGGCAATGCGAGTCGCCTTGAGAGTCCTCGGGTTTTCAATGAGCGACGGCGCACCTGCCATAATTTGGCGAGCGCGTCTCGCCGCCAGCACAACGTAAGCAAACTGGCTCTCAGGAGCTTTTGTCTGCACAGTCATTTCAGTCTTTCCCCCCAAACGATGCCAGAAGTTCTTCTACCCGTGGTCTGCGCCGCGCAGCGGAACAGCGAATCGCAATCACAATGGCTTGCGCTTCGTCTCCCGCGCGTTTCACGTCTTCGTTCACGACGCAATAATCGTAATAACGCCCGAATGCCGCAATCTCGTCCCGCGCCTTCGCCAACCGCCGTGCAATCTCTTCGTCGGAATCCTGGCCGCGGCTGCGCAAACGCCGTTCAAGTTCCGCGCGAGACGGAGGCAAAATAAAAATCGCCACCGATTCCGGGAGCTTTTCTTTTACCTGCGCCGCGCCTTGCACGTCAATCTCGAGGACGAGGTCGAGACCCTTCTTCCGCGATTCTTCAAGCCATTTCTTCGGCGTGCCGTACGAGTGCTTGCCGAAGACGCGCGCATACTCCAAAAATTCGCCGCGCGCGACCATGGCGTCGAATTCCTCTTCCGTGACAAAATCATAGCATTTCCCGGTGGCTTCGGTCGCCCGGCGCGACCGGGTGGTACATGAGACCGAAGGCATCGTTGCGGGCAACTCCAAAATTCTTTGTACCAGCGTCGATTTCCCCGAACCCGATGGTCCCGAAACGATCAGCACCAGCGGGTCAAGCTTGCTCTCCGTGCTCATTCGATGTTCTGCACCTGCTCCCGCAGTTTTTCGATCTCGGCTTTTATTTCAAGCGCCAGCCCAGTGATAGCGAGCGCTTCACTCTCTACACCGGGCGTTTTCGACAGCAACGTATTTGCCTCGCGATGCATTTCTTGCAGGAGAAAGTCGAGCTTCTTTCCCATCTCGCCGGCGCTATCCAGAAGTTTTCCGAATTGCTGAAGATGACTGCGCAGGCGGTCTAATTCTTCACTGAC
>DATEWL010000565.1:0-17391 GCA_035258025.1 Candidatus Acidiferrum sp.
ACAGCGAAATGAAGACAAGCCAGGGAACCCCCGCCCTCAGCGTTATGCGCAGACCAGGGACCCACCACGTCGAAATGAGCACGGCAGTAAGCGCTGCCAGTCCGAAAACAGAACTCCACGGCCCCCGCGGAGCGAGTCTCAGCGGAGGTTTTGCCCACTTTTCGGTTCGGCCGCGAAACGCAAGATGAGTGACAAAAATCATTTGCCAGACAAAAATGCCGCCAAGAAACGCTGACCCCAGCATGTAGATGTACGCTTTAGCAGGAGACAAATAATCTACGACGAGTGCCGCGATCATTCCCACGCTGGACACCAGCAACGCCGATACCGGCGTTCCGCGTGGGCTCAACCGACCCAAGACTGACGGAGCATAACCGCCGCGCGACAGCGAAAAAAGCATCCGCGACATCAGATACAAGTTGCAATTCACGCTGGAAAGCGCCGCCGTAAGCACCACGAAATTCATCACTCCTGCAGCTGCGGGAATGCCGACGATTTCGAAAACACGCACAAACGGGCTTTCACCCAACCCGACCTCGTTCCACGGCACGATGCCGACAACGATCGCAAGCCCTCCCACATAAAAAAGCCCCATCCGCCCAAGCGTCCAGCGCAATGCCCTCGGCAACGCCGTCGTAGGATCCTTCGCCTCACCGGAAGTAACGGCGACGATCTCCACTCCCAGAAAGCTGAAGATCGCCATCGCGACACCAAGTCCAACGCCTTCCAAGCCGTTCGGAAGAAATCCTCCATGCCCGGTATAGTTCGCAATCCCTATTCGAGGAAAACCAATACCCAGGATCAGCGCCGCTCCTAGAATCAGAAACACGGCGATGGTCAGCACCTTGATCATCGCGAACCAATATTCGAATTCGCCAAAACTCGCTACGCTTCGGGCGTTCACATAAACGAGCGCCGCCGAAAATCCCGCAATCCACATCCACGACGGCACATTCGGGAACCAATGTTGGCAATAGATCGACGCGGCCACTACCTCGCTGCCGGTCGCGATCACCTGCGCCAGCCAGTAGGAATACCGCATCGCAAACCCAGCCCACGGATGCACGTACATTTCGGCGTAAACGCCAAACGAACCGGCCACCGGATGTGCCACGGTCATTTCGCCGAGCGCCCACATCAAGCACAGCGCAATCGCTGCCGCCGCCAAATAACTAAAAATCACGCCTGGCCCTGCAAGCTTTACGGAAATGGCGCTGCCAAGGAACAGTCCCGTTCCTATCGCTCCCCCCATCGCGATCATCGAAAGTTGCCGCGGCGTTAGATTGCGATGAAGTCCAGCCTCTCGGTCTATGATTTCGACGTGGTCCGCGCCGCCCGGTGCCGCCGCGCCCGCTTTTTCGATCTCGGCCATGGCGCGGCATGGTAGCAGAAAGCCTCAACTACCGTTACCAGTCCTACCTGAACCAATGGACAGTTAAACGAGAAGCACGCCTGTACTGTGCCAATGTCATTCCCTGCCGAGGCATTTTCTACAATTTCATAAGTGGCGGAATGGGTCTGAATGCTCCGCCGCGGAGGAAGTCATGAAGGCCGTTTTAGCCCTTGTCATTATTTACGTCGGAACATTTTTCCTTGCCATCCAGGGTGCATCCCAAAACCCGGTCAGTGCCGCGCCGCAGAACGCTGCCGCGCAGGACCAGGCAAGCCCCGCTCAAGCGAAGCCCATCGATCCCGTCAAGGATTCGGATATTCGCTCGCTGATGGAACTCATCGGCGCGCATGATTTGGTGCAGGACGCTGTCAACAATTCCAGTGAGCAGTACAGGGAAAAACTTCTCGCTACTGTCCCCAATAACGAAAAAGGCCAGGCCTTTGTAACTTCGTTTATAGAGAGCTATCAGAAGAAATTCGACGTCGCCCAGTTGACCGAGCAGCTCGTCGTCATTTACGACAAGCACTACACCGACGACGAGATCAAGACTCTGCTGCAGTTCTACGGCTCTCCTGTGGGACAGAAGGTCGCCGCCGAAATGCCCAAAATTAGTCGCGAAATCCAGGCAGCCAGCCGCACCACCGGCGCGAAAGCCGCAAAAGAAGCCCTCCAAGCATTGAAGGCGCAAAATCCGGAGATTGGCCAATCCGCGCGCCTGAACAACGGCCCCCGCCGCTGGCAACCGGGCGCCCGCGCACAACAGAACGCGCAACAAGGCCAGCCGCAGCAGGCAGCGCAACAGCCTGATCCGCCGCAATTCTGAAGCGCAATTCTGAAGAATGATCGGCTTCGGCCACTTCTATTGAAAGTGCTTCTTGAATTTGACGTCGATTCCAAACGTGCCGTTCTGGTCCCGCAGCGCCACAATTGATACATTCCGGTTTATGTTGTATTCCACCTGAATGACCTGCTGTTGTGTCGACCCCACATTCGAAACATAAGTAATCGTTAGATCCCGCGTGACCTGCTGCTCCACCGTGACGCGCGCCGCGGCGTTCTGCGACGAACTCGTCGAGCCCACTTCCGCCAGCCCAGGATCAACCCGGAACCTCGTAATCCCGAACAATCGTTCAACCCGCCCTCCTAATTGGCTGGAGACCGCTTCAGAGAGAATCGCCGTAGCACCCGAACTGGCGGATTGGGATGTCCCTGTTCCACCGCCTCGAATGCTCGCTTCCGAGCTTGTTTGCCCTAGCGCCAGCAGCGTGATGATGTCGTTCGCGGGCAACGGCGGGTCAGAGCGGTAGGCCAAGGTCAGCTTGCTTGCCGGCCCGTTAAAATTCAGTGTGATCTCGTACTGCTGAATTGTTGTTGTGGCTTCCACGTTCAGCACCGGGTCCAGCCGGAACGGATTGGCAAAGTTCATGTCGCCGCGCGTCACCTTATACCTGTCTCCGTGAAACGTCATCTCGCCCGCGAGAATGTGGATGTGCCCGAGGAGAATCGGGTGCTCCCACGTGCCCCGTACGCGAAGATTAGCTTCTGCTTCCAGTTCGGCACCGGGCCATTCCATGCGTGCGTCGGGAGAAGAGAGCGCCGTGATGTCGAATTGCAAATTACGCAAGAAGGGCGAGCTCGTCGATGGTCCCGAAATGCTCCCTTTTGAAGATACAAGTACGCTGGCAACCTCGAGGCCCTGCGTTAGCGTCACCCGTTCAATCACCACTCTTCCCGAAAGTACTCCAGAAGACGGCGTTCCCGTCAGCCGCAGCGAGCCGCCGACCAGCCAGCTCATCCCTTCGGGATATCGGATGCGCGCGCGATCGGTGCGCACAGATATGTCGTACCGCAGCGGGCTTTCGATGTAGTTGACGCTCCCGGTGAGGTGCAGCGTGCCTCCGCCCGATTCGGCCGTGACGTTTTCAAAGAACAGCCGCGTCGCGTCAAAGACCAAATCGCCCGTGATGTTGCTCATCCCCGTCGGAAAATCGGCCACTCGTGCGGAGGCGCTTCCTATGTGCACTTTTCCAGTGATGCGCGGACGGTCAAAAAAACCTTCGAAAGTCGCATTGATTTGTGCCGGACCGTTCGCTTCCACGGCTGGCAAGAATCCGGTCAGTAGCCGCAGGTCCAGGGCGCCATTCAGTTTCAGCCCAAGAGTGCCTCGACCCGCAAACCGCACCGAGCCCGCAATGGCGATATTTGTATCGGTCCCTTTGAATGTGGCTTGATCGATCTCCACGCTCTCCTTCGAGGTGCGCAGATGAATCGGTCCCACGTTTTCCAGCTGCACGTTCGCGTAATTCAGCGCCAGCCGCGAAAACTTGGCGTCCATCACGATGTTCTCAAGATGTTTCAAATCGCCAGCCACAGTGATGTCCCCGTCAGCTACTCCGTGCCCATTGAACTGCTTGAGGTGCAAGGCAGTCATCAAAAACGGATTCAGATCGATGTTTGCAATCGTAACTCTTCCGTTTAAGGCATAAGGATCAGCCAACCCTAGCGTCACCTTTCCGGATATGCCTCCCGTGGTCATCGCCGAACCAAGTTCCAACTTCGCGATATGGCCGTCGGAAGAGAGACTCCCGTCGAAGCTTCCGATCACGTCCTTGCCGATGCGAAAATCCACCACTCGGAATGTGCCATCGCTTTCCAGCGCCGAGAGCGGTCCGTTGGCCTTCACTCGAAACGTAACCAATCCTCCAACCGGCAACCTCACCGATTGCAACTTCTCAATATCTTCAAGCGGGAGCGATGCTCCCACCAGATCCGCCGTTATCCTTTGATCCGTGAACCGATAACCCGCCGTCCCCGTCACGATGCCCGCACCTCGGCCGTTCTCCTTACCTGGTGCGAACACGCGTAACTCAGCGTCTGCGATGCGTATTTCGTCTGGCGAAAGGTTCAGCTGGCCTCGCAATCGATTGAAGGACACGCCATAGACTCTTCCCTCGGCGAGATCGAAGAGCCCCGTGACGCCAGGCGCGACGCGCGTCCCGTGCCCATGCAATTGCCCGCTCAACACTCCTTGCACTGGATAGTTCGATCCAAAAAGCTTCTGGATGGTCTCGACCGAAGCTTTATCGAAGCTCACATCTGCCGTCCACTCGTTGTTCGACAGAAAACTCCAGTCCGTCAAGTCCAGGGTTCCCTCGATCTCCGTATCCATTGCGCCGAATCGCAACTTGCCTCGCGCCAGAGCAAGTTCCGTAGGCGAATAGCTGAGATCGCCTTCTACGGAATCCAGCGCGACACCGTTATAGCGTATGTGCTCGCCACGAACATGCCCGCTAAGCGTCGTCCGGCCACTCGGCTCTGTGATCTTGCCGTCCCACTGCGCGCTTCCCGAGATCTCTTTGATTGCGTTCGCGGAGCCGCGCCTCGCGCCACGAAGCGCGTCAATGAAATCCTTGTAAGACTCCAGAGCGCCCGTTTCGAAATGCACGTCCAGCATGGAATTTCGCGGCGCCAGCACGCCCGTAATTCTCCCCCGCGACGACGGCGTTTCGAATTCGCCCGAGCTGATCGCGAAAACTCCGGAATCGTAACCGTAGTGGAGTTGCCATCTCGCCGTAATCGGCACATGGCCTGGTGCCAGGACGTCCACGGGCGACCATTCCATCTTTCCGCCAAGCTCAAAGTGCTCAAACGCTCTGCTCCACGTTTCGATCGTGTCCCCGCTGAGCAACGCGTCCCATTCCAGCTCATCGATCGGAAAACCTGGATGCTCGATCGCCGGGAACACTCGCGCCAGATGCATACCTTCCAAGTGCGTGTCCGCGCGGAATTGTACGCCCGCGAAGCGCAGCGTCACTTTTCCCTTCGCACTTCCCCCAAATCCTTCCGCGACGAAATCCGGCGCCACAAGCCCGTCGTTGTTTATGCTGTAGCTAGCGCGGCTCGTTAGTCCTGTGACGTGAAAAATGTTATAGCTCAGATGGATGTCACGCCCAACGTAGCTCCCCGTGCCTTTGTACTGGCCATTCGCGAAGGTTCCTTCCCCGCGAACATCAACGTGTCCGGTCGGCACCTGCGGCGAACGAAAAGTCTCCCGAAAGTCGAGCAGTTCGACCCACCCCCGGTAACGGAAGCTCCATTTGGGTTTGGTGAAGTCGGACATTTCCGCCTGCGCATCAAGGTGCGAACGTCCAGCGCTCAACACGCCTTGCTCCAGGGTGAAGCCGTCACGCCACAAGGTAAATCTCGCCGAAAGATTGGCAGGCAATGGCGCCATTCCCTGCGCACTGAGCCGTATCCGCTGCCACTCTAGATTCCCCAGATACAGTGGATGTTCTGGTGTCCCGCCAGCGTCCAAAGTCAGACTCATCTCGCCGCCTTCTACTGCCAGCGGCACTTTCACTTCGTTGTATAGTAACCATCCGTTTTCAATGTTCACTCGCCGTACCCGCAGATCGAAGAGCGATTCCTGGAGCGACTTCTTCGGAGTACTTGCTCCTGGCGGAGTCGGCACGTTTGTCGAGCCATCCTTCGCCACTCGGATGTGCACCTCTGGCTCCTTCAGCACCAGTTCGGTCAGCGATACTTTTCGACCCAAGAAGGAATCGATCTGCAGTTCCGCGTCCGCCTCCTTCGCCGAAAACAAAGCCTGCGTCCCCGCCGGCTCGTGTCCGTGGATCACCAATCCCTTGAGTGTAGCTCGCATCGAAAGCCACTGGATCGAAATTGACCGCAATTCCACCCGCCCGCCCGTCGCCTTCTCCAATCGGTGCACGATCCACCGCTGCAGAATCGGATTCCCCGCGCCGCTTGCAAAGAAACCAATCACGCACAGAATTCCAATGACCGTCAGCACCCACGGTGTGTGGATCACCCAATTCCAGATCGGATGTCGCTTCCGGACCCTCATTTCGCCCCTTCGTCCAAAAACTTTTGAACATGCAGCCGGTCGCGGCTTTCCTTGAGCCAGCGAGCCGCCTGTTCATCGATGTCGCTCTGCACCAGCGCATCTTGGATGATGTCCCGTGAGGCATCCAACGTGGGTGGCTCCTGCCCGCGCGCTTTCGCTCTCGGCACGACTGCATTCTGATAGAAATCTTCAATGGCCTTTTCATCGATCTGGGCGGACGGGCGAAATCTCGAATCGAGGTAGCTGTTCAGATACAATTGCGCGGTCACAATCTTTCGCACTTCTGCATCATTTAGCCTGCTCTGATTCTTACGCGCTTCATATTCCTCGGGTGAGGCGAAGGACTTCACCACTCGCGCAACTTCACGATCGATTTCCTCGCTCTTCGGTTCGGGAAAGCGCGACAGCTGCGCTTCCGAACGTACGATCCACTGATCGATCAGCCGGTCCACAATCGCGCTCTCACTTTCGGATTTTCCGTTCACCAGCTCCTGATACTCCTCCAACTCTCGGACGTCGCTTAACAAAATGATGTCGTTCTCCACCCGCGCCACGATGCGATCGACAACCTCCTGTCCTACCGCAAACAAACCCGCGGCCGGCACAAAAAACAGCGAGCAGATCGCGAAGATAAATCTTCGGCGCATTAAAAAATCGACCCCAAATTAAAGAAAATCTGCAGCCGCGGAAGTTGCGCTCCCTTGAAGCACTGTGGATTCGCCGGCACCCCGCCCGTGATAGGGACGCACGGCACTACGAAAAACGGACGGTTGATCTGGTAACCCAAATCCACTCGAATCGGCCCCACCGGCGTCGCATACCGGATCCCGAACCCGACCGTATGGGCGAAATAATTCAACTCGTTGGTGCAGTTGTAGACACACAGTGTGGGATTTGTCGCGCTAGGAGGCTGTGAAGGATCCTGCAGCGTGAAAATGGGCTTCGGTGAGTACGCTCGTAGCGTGAAGTGATCCAGCCGGCTATAGACATTGCCTCCGTCGTAGAACAATGCTCCGCCGAGTTGCGTCCCAACGAATGGCAACCGCATCGGAAAGCGAAACTCCTGGTTGAGCACCAGCATGGCCTGGCCCCCCACCGGGAAGCCCGTGCATGGGTCGCGCGGCCCTGCTTGGTTCAGCGCAAATCCCCGTAACGACGTCCCGCCACCTGCGAAGTATCGTTCCGGAAGCGGGATAATTTCAGGCTGCGGGCCGGGCGCCGCCGCCGCAGTGCACTGCGTCGGTGTGGGTGGCAGAAAGGAGAGTGACTCGGTGTTCGCAAATGGCTCTAGAATCCCAATCCGGATCGAACGTGCAAAGCTGAACCGCCGTTTGATCCGGTGGTACGTCGAATTCTGCACAAAAAACCGCAGAAAGCTTGCGCTCGAACCGAAATTTGTGCTGGAGACACTGAAATCCGCGCTATTGAAGCTTCCTTTGGTGGCATCCGCCGGATTGTCCCTCGCATCGCGCAGCCACGTCACGCCAAACTGGGACACTAATGTTGGCTGCTCAAAGAGCGGTATCTCCTCCGGAGCAATGTGCGAATTAAGGTTTGAAACCAGCACTTTGCGAAACGAATAGCGATACGACACCGTGGTTAACGGCGTCACCTGGTTCGTCAATTGCGCCGATATTTCGTACCGCATTGCCGTGAATGTGTTGATGTCCTGTGTTTTTTCCGTGTATGCCGTTGCCTGCGTGCTGTAATGCGGGCTTCCAAACGTGTTGGGGATGGAGTAGCCCAGCAAAGCCCGGTCTTCTATCGTGCTTCCGCGCAGCTTCAGCGAAAGTGAATCAGCACGCCCCGTAAGGTTGACTTTCGTCAGCTCAAAAATCCCGCGCGGCGCTGCCTGGACCTCGCCCCCCGTCGGATTTGTCGTGCTCGCCAGGCGTTGCACTTCAAACCCTCCGCCATACGCCATCGTGTATCGTTTGGCTTCCTCGACCAAAACGACGATGTCTTTGTCAGGATCTGAGCCGTCGGGATTCTGTGGTTCGATCGTCACCTTGTTGAATATGCCCAGGTTGTACAAGCGCCTCTGCGATTCCACGACGTCCCCTTCGCGCAGTGGTTCCCCCGGCTCAACTCGGATTTCCCTCTGAATCACTTTCAACCTCGTCCTGCGGTACCCGCTCAGAAGAACTCGCCGCACTTTCGTCTGCGGTCCTTCCGTGATGTGATACACAAGCTTCACTGGAGCCGCCTGCGCCACCTCCGGCTTCGGCTTCTTTTCTTTCTCTTCCTCTTTTATCTGGCTTTTTTCATCTTTCGTTGTTTCGGTTTTTGTCTCCTTCCCAGTTCCGCTCGTTTCTGTAGCTACCCGTTCCGCCGTCGACGTAAAACTCGCTTCCGGATATCCTTCGTTGAAATACATCGCCAGAATATTGTCCCGGTCTGTCGTCACGTTGAAATCAGAGTACGGCTGCCCTGGCGTCGACCCGATCACGCCCAGCAATACCTCCTCCGTGAACGCGTGGATCCCCTCGATCGCGATCGACGCCACTCGCGTCTGCGCGCCTTCCTGGATCGCGAATCGTACGAAGATGTCTCCTTCTTTCCCCTTGTAATTGTCCAGGATCTGCCCGTCCACCTTCGCATCCAGAAAGCCGTTGGCGTCGTAGAGACCTTGCATCGATTGGGCGTCCGCATCAATCAACCGCCGGCTAAACCGCCCTCGCGAACCGAATGCCGCGCCGTAGATTTGCAGCCGGCTCCGCAGCAATTCTGTGCTGAAATAGTGATTCCCGCTGATTTCAATTCCCACAAGCTTATGCCGGTCGCCCCTTTCGATGTGGTACGTGATCACTTCTTCCGTGCCCTTCGATTTCTGTTCCTTGACCTGCACTTCCTTGGTTTCTGTCGTGTAGCTCACTTGCGCGTCAAAGTATCCATCGCGTTCCAGCCGCTCACGAATATTCCGTTTCCCTTCCTCCAAAAGGTCTGCATCGACCGCGCCTTCTTGATACACCGGAACCAGCCTCTTTAATTCTCCCTTGGACAACTTCGCGCCCGTCACTGCCACGTCCACCTGCGGACCTTCCGTGACCTCGAGCGCCAGCGGGATCGTATTGTTCGCCGCGTTGTACTCGCCTCGCCGGACGGTCGCCCGAGCGCTGAGCCGCCCCTTCTTCACCAGAAATTTTCGGATCCGGTCGGTCCCGCGCTGTATGCGCGCGGTCGTCACCGGCTGTCCAGGCTTCATCTTCAATCGCGAAAGTATCTCCGCGTCGCGGTACGCCGTGCCGTTCTTAAGCTCCACGGATGCCACGCGTGCCCGCAGCCCGGGCTTTACATGCACCAGGATGTCCATTTGATGCGTGGCTGGGTACGGCACGTTCTCTGACGAGACCTGTGCTGTATACAGGCCCTCTTCCTTCAATACATCGCGCAGGCGCGCCAACCCTTCGTCCACGTCTTCCTGTCGAAACGGCCGACCTAGCGTGATCTGCATGGCGGCGGCAGCGGATGTCTCCGTAGGGGGTGGCGTCAATCCATCTATCAGGACTCTATTAAAGAAGATGCTCTCTCGAACCACGAAATCGAGGCGCACACCGCTGTCCACGGGAGTCACAACCGCTCTCAAATCCGTATAATCACCCAGCCCATACAGCGCGCGCAGGCTCAGTGCAACCCGCTCTCTATTCAGCGGTTTTCCAACTTCAACCGCAAGTCCTGAAGGAGCTTCCGAAAGTACGCGCCCATCTTCGGTAACAATCCGTACCGCAACGACAGGAGCTCCCGCTTGAGGGGTTTGGGCCTTTCCTTCCGCCTGTGCCTGTCCATAACTCCTCGCCGCCACAAACAGCAGCGCGAAGACGGCAATACCCCTCAACCTTCTTCCCCATCTCAATTTCATGCTCACTATCGCTCAGACGAAGCGTAGCACAAGGGCGTTGCCCATCCCGCTATCTCTAGCGTTATGATGATGCAAGGGGGACGATGACCGTCGCCGCCGCGCTGGGTCCGCGCTTGCTCGATTCGCTCCAGGAAAAGTACTCGCGTCAGATGCTCTTCGCCGGAATCGGTGAAGAAGGCCAGCAGCGTCTGCTCGCCTCCAGTGCTGTCATTGTAGGCTGCGGCGCGATCGGTGCGGCTGCCGCTGGTCTTCTCGTGCGCGCCGGAGTTGGCCGCGTCAGAATTCTCGATCGCGATTTCGTCGAACCGTCCAACTTACAGCGGCAAACTCTTTTCGACGAGGCCGACGCCCGCTCCGCCCTTCCCAAAGCCGTTGCCGCCGAGCGCAAGCTGCGCGCCATCAATGGCAGCGTCGCTGTAGAAGGCTTGGTCTCAGACTTAAACCCGCGCAATGCCGAGGAGTTGCTTGCAGGCTTCGATCTCATCCTCGATGGCACCGATAATTTTGAGACTCGCTTCCTCATCAATGACTTTGCCGTGCAATCCGCCAAGCCCTGGATCTACGCCGCCGCCGTCGCTAGCTATGGCGTGACCATGACCATCCGCCCCGGCCTAACAGCTTGTCTCGCCTGCCTCCTCGAATCCTCGACGAGCGGCCATGGCCTTGAGGAGACTTGCGACACGGTTGGCGTCCTCGGCCCCATTGTCAACCTCATTGCCTCTCTTGAAGTCGCTGAAGCCCTCAAGCTTCTCGCGAGCCGCGAAGAATCCCTTCACAACCGCTTAATCTCTTGCGACGTGTGGACTGGCCACTTCCAATCTGTCGGCGTGGCCCAAAACCCGGTCTGCCGCGCCTGCGCCCGCCGCGAATTCTCTTATCTTCAAGGACAAGCTCAGCCTCACATCACCCTTTGCGGCCGAGACTCCGTGCAAATTCATGAGCGCGGCCGTACTCTCGATCTAGGAGCGCTGCAGAAAAGGCTTGCTGCCACCGCCTCCGATGTCCGGCACAACGAATTCTTGCTCTGTTTTCGCGTCGATCCGTATCAAATGACCGTCTTCGCCGATGGCCGAGCTATTCTCAAGGGCACAAAGGACCCCGCCATCGCGCGCGCTCTATACGCCCGCTATATAGGCGCCTGATTCTTTTCTTCTTTGAAAGGGGATTGGTGCCAGCCCTGCTTAGCGAGTCTGCCCTGTCCGTCCGAAGGAACTCCGCATGTTCGCGCGATCCAAGTTTTCCCGCAGGTTCATCAGCGTCAGAAACGTGCTCAGAATTCTCGCCTTCAAATCATCCGTCAAGTGCAAGCCGCTGGTAGCCACCCGCGCCAGCCGCTCGCCGCTTTCCGTAATGAACCGCATGATTTCCTTCTGCCGCTCGTGCGGAGCGTTCCCCAGCGCCGTCTCGCGTCTCATTTCAGCGCAGCTTCCCTCGATCGAGAGTGTGAAATGCAAAACGCAAACCTGCTGCTGCTCGGCGAGGGCTGGCGGCGAGTCGTTCTTGCATCCCGTTACTTTGCAAGGTATAGCCATGGAGCGCGCAAACTGGGGCCAACAAGAAAGGTAACCACTCCTGGCCCTGAAAATCCAGTCTCCTTCCGCCGAAGGTTGCGAATCCTGCATAGCCTCTTTCCGCACCCCGTATCCCTCCCGATAATCCTATCCGCCAGCCGGTTGCGAAAAATCAATTGCTCGCATGCAAAAACAATTGTATAAAAATGCATGAGGCTGTATATTTGTACTAGCTATGAGCGCCGGAAAAACATTTCGCCACGGTCAAATCCTACGGTTGGTCAGCGGCCAGCCCATCGTCAGTCAGGAAGAGCTGCGCCGCCGCCTTGCTCAGCAGAAGATGCGCGTCACTCAGGCCACTCTTTCCCGCGATCTGCAAGAGCTCCGCCTCGTTAAGACTCAGGAAGGCTACAAGCCCGAAACCGTTCTTCCTGAAGAAAACGGTAATGGAACGCTCCCTCTGCCTCCGCTCGCGCGCGCGCTTCGCGAATTTCTGCTGGATATTCGCCCAGCGGAAAATTTGCTCGTTTTGAAAACTCCTCCCAGTGGAGCCCAGCCTCTCGCCGCCGCCGTGGACGCCTCGAAATTTCCAGAAATCGCCGGCACCATCGCGGGTGATGACACCGTTCTCATCATCACTCCCAACAAACGGACTCGCGATTCCCTGCAAAAAAAGATTGAAGCCCTGGTGAAATGAGAGATCCTCGCCAAGTCGCCGTCGTTGGTGTCACCGGATACACCGGCCTCGAGCTTGCCGGTATTCTCCTGCGCCATCCTGCCGTTGCCTCCACCACTTTCTACGTGCGGGAAACGCGCGGTGCGAATTGCATCGCCGAGCTTTTCCCCCAATTCCGCGGATGGGGACAAGCTCCCCTTCGTACTCTTTCTCTCGACTCCGTCACATCGTCCCATGCGGGGACCGCTTTTCTTGCCACGCCTCACGAAGTCTCCGCCGAACTCGCACCCGCGCTACTCAAAGCTGGCTTGCGCGTTGTTGATTTGAGCGGTGCCTTCCGCTTTCGCTCACCGGAAACATTCACTTCTTGGTACAAGCTACCCGCGCCTCATGGCGATTATCTTGGGGAAGCGGTCTACGGCCTTCCCGAACTCTATTCTGAAGAAATCGCAAAAGCCCGCCTGGTCGCGAATCCCGGCTGCTACGCCACCAGCGTCATCCTCGCCCTACGCCCGCTCGCTGAAGCCGGCTTTATCGCTTTGGACCAAAACGTTGTTTGCGATTGCAAGTCTGGCGCCAGCGGCGCCGGCAAAGATCCCCGTCGCGACCTGCAATTCGTTGAAGTCGACGAAAATTTCAAAGCCTACAATCTTTTTTCGCATCGTCACACGCCGGAAATTATCGAGCACACCGGCCTCGCAGAATCGCAGATCATTTTTTCCACACATCTGCTGCCTCTGGCTCGCGGCATTCTCTCGACCATTTACGTCACGCTCTCCGCTCAGCAATCACCAAATGCCATCGAAGCCCTCTATCGCAAGTTTTACGCCGGACGGCCCATGGTTCGCATCTGGCCCGCGGGGACATTGCCCGAGCTGCAGCACGTCGCGCACACCAATTTCTGTGACATCGGTTTTGCCCTGGATGAGTCCGGCCAGCGTCTCATCGTCGTCTCCTGCCTCGACAATCTTGGCAAAGGTGCGGCCGGGCAAGCCGTTCAGAATTTCAACCATATTCTGGGCATCGAGGAGAAGACCGCACTTCAATGAAAACCGTAATCAAGTTCGCTGGAGCTTTGCTCGAAGACGACCTCACCATGCGCTCGCTGGCGCGCCAGGTCGCGGCCCTTGCCAACGAAGGCCACGAAATTCTCGTTGTCCATGGCGGCGGCCGCGCCTTTACGGAAGCTCTCAAACGCATGGGCATCGAAAGCAAATTTGTCTCTGGCCTTCGCGTCACCGACCGCGAAACGCGCGACGCCGCCGTCATGGTTTTCGCCGGCCTGCTCAACAAGCGCCTGGCTGCCGCGATCTCCGCGGAAGGCTATCCAGCGATTGGCGTCTCCGCCGCCGACGCTCAGTGTTTTCTTGCAGAGCCCATGTCGCACGGCGAGGTAGCCGGCAGCCTCGGCTTCGTCGGCTATCTCACCGGCTTGAAGAACGCTTTCATCGAGTCGCTTTGGCGCGAACGCCTCATTCCCGTCGCTCCCTGTCTCGGCCTCGGCCCAGATAACGAGCTTTACAACATCAACGCCGACCACATGGCCGCTGCCTGCGCCGAGTTTCTGGAAGCTGACCAGTTGATCTATCTCACGGACGTCGCAGGCGTTCTCGACGGCGAAAGAGTTCTCTCCGCCATCACCTGTGAAGAGAGCGAGCGCCTCGTCCAGTGCCGCATTGTCTCCGGTGGCATGATTCTAAAACTCGAAGCCGCCAAACGCGCTCTCGAAGGCGGCGTTCGCCAAGTGCGTATCGTCGGTGGCACGGCGCCTGACGTTCTTCTCCTTGCCTTTCACTCGGCGGAACACACCAACGAAGATCAAGCTTCGCCGATTCCCGGCACGCGCATTCTCCGCGAATCTTTCCCCAACACCCAAACGGCACTTTCGGCGGCGTAATGCGCAAACTCGACATAAAAAAGACGGCGAATTCCGCTGCCCGGACGGCAAAGAAAGCGTCTCCTCGCGCATCGAAAGCGAAGTCCATTCTGCGCGATGCGAATCAATTTCTTATGCCCACCTATAAGCGCCAGCCCGTCGTCTTCACGCATGGACGCGGCTGCTACGTCTATGATTCGCGCGGCAAAAAATATCTCGATTTTCTCGGTGGCATCGCCGTAAATGCCCTCGGCCATGCGCATCCCCGCATCGTCAAAGTCATCCGCCGCGAAGCCGCACGAGCAATCCATCTTTCCAATCTCTTTCACAATTCTTACCAGGGCCCCCTGGCTCGCAAGCTTGCCCAGTGGTCCGGTCTCGACCGCGTGTTTTTCTCCAATAGCGGCGCAGAAGCCGTTGAAGGCGCTCTCAAGCTCGCGCGGCTCTATGGCCGCACGTCCGCCGACGCGCCGGGCTCTCCTGCCCGGAAGCACCGCATCTTGGCCCTCGAAAATTCTTTCCATGGCCGCACCTTTGGCGCCGTCAGTGTCACCGCCACGGAAAAATATCGTCTCCCGTTCGCTCCTCTGGTGCCTGGTGTCAACTTTGTCCGCTTCAACGATGTCGCCGATCTCGAATCTAAATTTGACGACGCCGTCTGCGGCATTCTTCTCGAAACCATCCAGGGAGAAGGGGGAATCCATCCCGTCAGCGAAGATTTCTGGAACCGCGCGCGCGCCCTGGCCACAAAAAACGGCGCGTTGCTCATCGCCGACGAAATTCAGTGCGGCTTGGGTCGCACGGGCCGCTATTTTGCGTACCAGAAATTTTCCTCGAAGCCCGACGTCGTGGTGATCGCCAAGCCGCTCGCCGCCGGTCTCCCGCTCGGTGCGATCCTCGCGTCCGAAGCCGTCGCCCAGCACGTTTCGCCCGGCTTGCACGGTACCACCTTTGGTGGCGGCCCGCTCGCATGCGCCACGGCTCTCGAATTTCTCAATATCATCGAAGACGAAAAACTCCTCGAAAACGTCCGCGAGCGAGGCGATGAATTGCGCGAAGGGCTTTCCGCGCTCGCCGCAAAATTCCCCTTTATCCGCGAAATCCGCGGCGAAGGCTTGATGATTGGCATCGAGCTTTCCATTGAAGGCGCTCCTTTTGTCCAGCAAGCCATGCTCAAAGGACTGCTCATCAACTGCACCCACGATTTCACGCTGCGCTTCCTGCCGCCTTTCCTCGTCACCCGCGCGCAAGTGCGCCAGTTTTTACGTCTACTCGAACAACTCTTTGTAAGTACCCCGCAAAAGGCTGCCGCCCCTGAGCCCGCGAAATCCGCGCCTCCGTCGCATGCTGCCCTTGCCGCGGCAAGGTGAAACAATGACTACATCTGCGCTCGTTACTCCTATTTCTTTGTCGAATGACTTGCTCACCGGAGCGGAATGGAGCCCCTCGCACACGCGCGACCTGCTCCAGCTCTCCGCGGAAATTAAAGCCCGTCCCGGCCGTTACGCTTCCTCGCTGACGGGCAAATTCATCGCCCTGATTTTCGAAAAGCCCTCGCTTCGCACCCGCGTCACCTTCGACGTCGGCATCCAGAGCATGGGCGGCTCGGTCGTTTTCCTCGATCATACGCAAGCTTCCGCCTCTCTCGGCGCCCGCGAGTCCATCGCCGACGTCGCGCGCAATCTCGACCGCTGGGTCCACGGCATCGTCGCCCGCGTCTATCACCAAAGAGTCCTCGAAGAAATGGCAGCCAACGCTACCATTCCCGTTATCAACGCACTCTCGGATAAGTTTCATCCCTGCCAGGCGCTCGCCGATTTCTTCACTCTTGAAGAAAGATTCGGCGCACTTCGCGGATTCAAACTCACCTACGTCGGTGACGGAAACAACGTTTGCCATTCCTTGATGTATCTAGCCGCTCGCCTCGGTGTTCATCTGCGCGTCGCCACCCCGCACGACTATCAACCCGCGCCGGAAGTCGTCGCCGACTCCAAACGCGTAGCCAAGGAAACCCGAGCCAAAATTGAGCTAATGACCGACCCGCGGGAAGCCGTCCCCGGCGCCCAAGGCGTCTACACTGACGCCTGGACCAGCATGGGCTTCGAAGCCGAAGGCGAAGTCCGCAGCGCCGTTTTCGCACCCTACCAGGTCAACCCGGAATTGATGGCTCTCGCCGCTCCAGACGCTGTCTTCATGCACTGTCTTCCGGCGCACCGAGGCCTGGAAGTTACGCCCGAAGTCCTCGACGGCCCGCAATCGGTCGTCCTCGACCAATCGGAAAACCGCATGTATGTGCAGAAAGCCATCCTGCACACTTTGTTTTAATCAACGGATGTTCGTCATCGCATCGCATTTATTCGTGTTTGTTTTTAGGGTCGCAGTACGCTGCGCCTCAGTTTGGCAATACCTAATCGCAAGAGGAGAATCGTGAAAACGCAATTACCGAAACCAAAAAAGGTCGTCCTTGCCTATTCCGGAGGTCTCGACACCTCCATCATCATTCCTTGGCTAAAAGAAAACTATCAATGCGAAGTCATCGCCATGATCGGCGACGTAGGCCAGCAGGAAGACCTGGAAGCCGCTCGCAAGAAAGCCCTGGCAACTGGCGCCTCCGCCGCCTACGTCGAAGACCTCCGCGAAGAATTTGTTCGCGACTACATCTGGCCGACGCTGCGCGCAGGCGCGGTTTATGAGCATACGTATCTGCTTGGCACATCTATGGCCCGCCCCATCCTCGGCAAACGCCAAGCTGAACTCGCCCTGCAACTCGGCGCCGATGGCCTCTCGCACGGCTGCACTGGCAAAGGCAACGATCAGGTCCGCTTCGAGCTTGCCTACAAAGCCATCTCGCCCAACGTACAAATCATTGCCCCGTGGCGCGAGTGGGACATCGATTCCCGCGAAGATGCCATCGCCTACGCCGCCAAACACAACGTCTCAGTCGAACAAAGCAAAAAAAACATCTACAGCCGCGACCGCAATATCTGGCACCTAAGCCACGAAGGCGGCGAACTCGAAGATCCCGCCAACTCTCCAAATGAAGCCATGTGGCAGTGGACCGTCTCCCCCGAAAAAGCTCCGGACAAAGCCGAAGAAGTCGAAATCGGATTCGAATCCGGCACGCCCGTTTCCATCAATGGTTCGAAACTCGGCCCCGTCGATCTCCTCAACACCCTCAACGAAATCGCCGCCAAACACGGCATCGGCCG
>DATEWL010000566.1:0-3207 GCA_035258025.1 Candidatus Acidiferrum sp.
TTCTTATTTAGTTTCTTCATAAATCAACCTCTCTCCCCCGGTTGCCGCTCGCGCCGAGATCAAGCGAATGCTGTCTTCGGCGCGCACCGTGAACACCAGGAAGAGGATGGCTCCCGTATCGATGGCCCCCAGCATGATAAAGCGGTCTTCTCCATCGTTGTGCAGTTCGTCGCGCATGGTCAGCGCGTAGGGGTCGTCGAAAGCGAGCGAAGCCGTGCGGAAGTCAATACCGTGCTTGGCAAGATTCGCCCGGCTTTTCTTCTCGTCCCACTCGAACCCCATGCTTCACTCTAGCAATCGTAAATACATATGTCAATACAATACTTGCCGACGGCAGAGGACGGGTGGCCCGAAGGAACTCGATCCCTCAGAGGTCGCCCGCGACTTAGGATTGACTGATCGGCACCACGAATCCTCTGAAACGGGCAACCTGTTCTCTTACGTCGTACTCTGATGATTCAGCACAAGTGAATTAGAACAAAGGGGTTGTGATCAAAGTGAGAATTCTTGCGGGGTTGTGTCTTCTGGCGTGTCTTGCCGGGTGCGCGTTTGGCCAGAATGAAGATGAACTGACGGCCAAAAAGCGGCTATTCCCGGGAATTGGGCCAGGGCTGCGGGCGCTGAAGCATGGGGCAGATGGAAATTATTATGTGTTGAGCGCGCCGGGATCTTCGGCCTCCGTATTCGACGCCGCGGGCAAACTGCTCAAGAGAGTTCCAGCCTTCGAAGACAGCAAGAGTCCCAATCCCGTGTCATCCCAACTGGCCACGATCACCTTCGGCGAAGACCTGGACGTGGATGCGCAGGGAACCGTGTACGTTGCGGACCGCGGTGCAAACGCGATCAAGATCTGGGACGCCAAGGGGAATGAGCGCGTCGTAAAGCTCAATGGACCTGTGGCGGTAGCGGCGCTTCCGGAAGGGGAATTCGCCGTAGCAACTGTACATGAGCCACATTTGGTCATTGTGTTCGATAAGAACGGACGCGACGTACGCGAGTTTGGCGATCCCGAGCCGATTTCCGACCGGCCGGAGGTGAACCGCTTTTTGAATATCGGAATGCTCGCGACGGACGGCGGAGGCCATCTGTACTTCGCATTTCCTTACCTGCCGGAAGCGACCGTGCGGCAATACGACCGCTATGGGTACGCTGGGCAAGATATTCAGTATACGGGAATGGACGCATGGCCGGCTGCACAAGCGACTCGTAAAGAGATTGAGCGGCAGGAGAAGCGCGGGGACGCTCCCATGTTCAAGCGCATCCTGACGGCGGTTGGCGTGGAGCGAACCAGCGGAGAAGTCTGGATGGCGCTGGGCGACAAGCTGCTGCACTTCGACAAAGAAGGAAACCGGCGCGCAACCTACTTGATCTACACACCGGAAGGGGCGCGGCTCGAAGCCAATACGATTCTCATCGAGCAAGACCGTCTGATCATTGGAAGCGACCCGCTGGGCATCTACGAATTCGACCGGCCCGATAAAAAATCTCAACAATAAGAGAATTATCCTCAGGGTGATTTGGATGGAACCTGTGCAAAGATGCGTGCATGCGCGAAAATTTTGCGGGAATTCCCGCGCAAATATGGTCTGGCGAGCGAAGTTGCACAAGAATAGTGCTTGTGGAAAAGCTGTGCATGGGGTGTGCACCCCGGTGAATCCCTTCGCACACTTTTCGCTTGCCCAAGTCGCCCCAATCGGCGACAATCCCGCGCTGTCTGATAGCAGTAAGTTCGAGGGGCCGGCAATTCCATAAGGGCCGCGCACGGGGCGCCAGGGGAAAGCAAGACGCTCCCGTACGGGCATGATTCCCGAAGCCTGAAAAAGTTAAAGATAATGAAGGGACCTGCTTTCCACAGCTTATTCACATCTGTGGAAATTGCCGGGATAGATTTTCTCTTGCGATGACTACTGCGACGAATGCCTGGGAGCGGTTTCTTGAGCGCGTGAAGTCCCGGGTCAGCATCAACACCTACACCACCTGGTTTCAACCCACGCGTCTGAATCGCGCCGAGGGTGAAAACCTGTTTGTGCAGATCCCCAGCACGGTCTTCCGGCAGGTCCTGACGCGGACCTACGGCGAAATCGTCAAAGCGGTATTCCACGAACTTGGGACGCCCAACGTGAAAGTGCAGTTCGTCTGTACGGAGGAAGAGCCCGTGCCGGCCGCTCCCACCTCATCCAGCGTGAAGCAAGCGAAACTTGATTTTGAGAGCAGCGATCATCAATTGAATCTGCGCTACAGCTTCGATTCGTTTGTCGTCGGCAAGTCCAACGAGTTTGCTCATGCGGCGGCGCGCGCCGTGGCGGAGCAGCCTTCGAAGGCCTATAACCCCCTGTTTCTCTATGGCGGAGTGGGCATGGGCAAGACGCATCTGATGCATGCCATCGGGCACACCATCAAGAAGCGCAATCCAGCGATGCGCCTGAGCTACGTGAGCGCCGAGAAATTCACGATCGAAGTGATCAATTCGCTGCGTTTCGACCGCATGACCAGTTTCCGCGACCGCTTTCATACGGTGGATGTTTTGCTGGTGGACGACATCCAGTTCATTGCGGGGAAAGAACGGACGCAGGAAGAATTTTTTCACACGTTCAATGCGCTTTACGAACAGCAGAAGCAGATCGTGATTTCTTCCGACTGCCTGCCAAAAGAGATTAATTCGATCGAAGAGCGGCTGCGTTCGCGGTTTGAATGGGGTTTGATCGCGGACATTCAGCCGCCGGATCTAGAAACCAAGATTGCGATTCTGCAGAAAAAAGCGGAGAACGACCGGTTTGGCTTGCCGGACGATGTGGCTGAATATATCGCGCGGGCGATCAAATCCAACGTGCGCGAGTTGGAAGGCGCGCTGACTCGGCTGATGGCGTATGCGTCCTTGACCGGAGCCACCATTTCTCTGTCGACCGCTCAGCAGGTGCTGCGCAACATCATCGCTTCACAGGAGAAGCGTGTCACCATCGATCTGATTCAGAAGCGTGTGAGCGAGCATTTCAACATGCGCGAACAGGATTTGAAGGTTCGCAGCAACACCCGCGCGATCGCATTTCCCCGCCAGGTGGCCATGTATATCGTGAAGCAGCTCACGACGGCGTCCTTGCCGGAGATTGGACGGCAATTTGGCGGTAAGCATCACACCACTGTGCTGCACTCGATTAACAAGATCGAGGAGATGCGTCGGTCCGACAAAGATTTGAACCGAACAATCAC
>DATEWL010000567.1:0-2130 GCA_035258025.1 Candidatus Acidiferrum sp.
ATGGGCATTGCGTTCCACACGATCTATTGCGGGATACTCGAGCGCGGATTTGTCCTAACCAACGGTGAAACCACAAACTCTGACTGTAACCAGATCTATCTGCCCAACTGGGTAATTGATATCCGCGACGAGGAACATCCAATCGCTGTGGCGCAGCTTCCCCGCCCAGTGCCTCCGCCCGAAGCGCCGTACCGCGATTTTTGTTTCAAGCGGGGCCGCTTCGGCGCGCACAACCCGCCGCATCTGAAAGCCCCTGGCAAACCACGCCAGGAATTTATCGCGTATTCTTATTTCATCGCGGGACTTCGCTGTTATGACATCGGCGATCTCTACAAACCTGAAGAGGTCGCCTACTTTATTCCTCCGCAGGGCGGCGACTTGAAGAAGTTTGGAAGCTACGACCGCACGGTGGACAATGTCTTCATCGAATGGGATCGCAATATCATTTGGACCGCAACCGACACGGGACTGTATGCCCTAAGCTGCCCCAATCTCGGAAAGCCCATTCTCGATCCGATGCCAGTCACCGAATGGTCGCTTGAGGGTCTGAATGTCGGCGCACCGTGATGGAATTCCGTTCGAGTAGAGGCACGGCTCACGCGCGAATCGCTGTGTCGCCGCAAACCACGGCAATCTAACGCCACTTTCTCAGGAGAATTTACGTGCGAATAAGATCTCTAGTTTGTTGCCTTGTCACTGTTGGCGTTCTCTATTCTTCCGGGCTTTCATCTGCGCAAACGCCAAGCCCGCAAAAAATCAAAGTCCTTACGCTGCTGGGCCGTCCCTTGCAGGTTGTCGTGGCCGAGTCGCACGGCCTATTCGCAAAATATGGCATCGAAGTGGAAACCGAAAACCTGCCGAATTCGGATATCTTGCGCACGAATCTGGCCTCTGGGAAGGGGGACCTTGCCTACCTTGCCGTGGACAACGCCGTCGCCATGGTCGAACTCACGCATCAGGACGTAATCATTGTGATGGGCGGCGAAGGCTCACAAAACGAACTCATCGCCCAGGCCGAAATCAAATCCATCAAAGACCTGCGCGGCAAAACACTGATCGTTGATGCGCCCAACACGGCTTACGCACTGCAGATGAAAAAGATATTGCAATTAAGGGGATTGGAGGCTGGGCGCGACTATGAAATCAAGCCATTTGGCGCCACGCCATTGCGGCTGATCGGCATGAGGGAGAATAAAGAAAATGCAGGCTCAATGCTCGGTCCGCCGAGTTCGATCGTGGCTAAACATGAAGGCTTCGTCAGCCTCGGCTCAGTCCAAGAACTCATCGGCCCTTATCAAGCGGCTGGCTACTTCACAGAACGCGTTTGGGCAAGGGACCACAAAGATACATTGGAGAAGTACCTCGCAGCGATCGTTGAAGCGCAGCGCTGGCTGATGGCACCCGGCAACAAGCAGCAGGTCATCGAGCTCATGATAAAGGAATCGCATCTTGCTCCCGACGTGGCAGCCGAGAATTACGAACTCACAATGACCCGTCCTGGCGGATACGAGAAAGACGCGGCGCTAGAATTGGACGGCTTTAAAAACGTCCTGAAACTGCGTGCCGAAATCGAAGGACAATGGGGCGGCCATCCCCCTGCTCCTGACAAATATTACGATTCTTCGTATTACGCCGGGGCGCTTGCGAAGTCAAAGAGCGCCCAATGAGGAAAATGAAAATGGGTCATCGCATCCTTCTCGCGTTGCTCGCGTCCATCTCAGCCTTTGTCGCCGACGGCTCCGCATTTGCGCAAGCGCAGAAAGAACGCACCCTCGATGAGATCAAAGCGGAGGCAATCAAGCGCGCGGAGAATGGCATGTATCCGCTGATCGGACTCGATCCCGCCGACGTGAAGGAAGCTTTTGCTGCGATAAAGACAAGCGATTACGACGAGTGGGCTGCGGCATTTAGTGCCGTTGCCGATCGCTACATGGCACAGGCAAAAGCGGCCGAGAGCACGGACCCCACAAAGGCCAGCGCTCTCTACGTTAAGGCGTGGCGGCTTTATTCCTTCGGCCGCTGGCCCACGCCTGCATCGCCGGGCAAGAAGCGCGCTTACGCCAAAGCATTGGAGGCTTTTCTCGCCCACGCCCGCCTGCAGGACCCTCCCCTGGAAGTCGTCCGAATTCC
>DATEWL010000568.1:0-2680 GCA_035258025.1 Candidatus Acidiferrum sp.
CGGGCGAAACCGCGCGGGTACGCCGGGTATAAGCAACAACCGAGCCGGGCCAGAGCGTGGTGTTTTCGCCGGTGCGTGGGTCCTGATACCAACTGCGGCAGCCGCCGGATTGCCAGACGGTGCCTTCCAGGCGGCGATAGATGTCGGCGACAAATTCTTTCTGCTTCTCCGGGCGAACCGCAAGGATGTGCTTCCTTCGGCGCTTCATCAGCTCTAGGCAGCTCATCACGTAGCGAACCTGCGCTTCGATCATCAGCACGACGGAATTATGTCCGAGTCCGGTGTTGGGGCCGAGGAGCAAAAATAGGTTGGGAAAGCCGCTGACGGTTACACCGAGATAAGCGCTCATGCGTTCGCGCCAGGCGTCATGGACTTCTACGCCGCCTCGACCTACGAGCCTAATGCCGATGAGCGGTTCCGTGGCGCGAAAGCCCGTGCCGAAGATCAAAACGTCGATCGGGCGCTCGACGCCGTCGGCCGTGACGATGCTGTGATCGCGCACTTCGGCAATGCCGTCCGTGACCAGCTCGACGTTCGGCCGCGTCAATGAAGGATAGAAGTCATCCGATACGAGGACGCGCTTGCAGCCTAGCTCGTAATTGGGTTTCAATGCCGCGCGCAGTTTTGGATCCTTGACTTGCTTTTCAAGATGATGTGTGGCGATTTCTGTCGCCTTGCCTCGTACAAAACGATTGCCCAGGAAGCCGAGAACGCGAAACTCCTGCCGCCAAAAAATCAATTGGCGAAACGCGCGCATGATCACCGGATAGCGGCGGAATCTCTGCTTCCATTTTTCCGCGATGGCAAAATCCATGCGCGGCACGATCCACGGGGGAGTGCGCTGGAAAAGATAGAGCTTGCCAACGCGAGGAGCGATCTGCGGAACCAACTGGATGGCGCTTGCCCCCGTGCCAACGACGGCGACGTTTTTGCCTTCGAGGTCGACACCGTGATTCCAAGTTGAGGAATGAAACGAGGGCTCTGCAAATCGCTCGATTCCCTTCAGCTTGGGATATTGCGGAACGTGCAAGCCTCCGATTCCGGAGACGAGTACGCGCGCGCGAATCCGCATCCCGTCACCGGCGGTGGCGTGCCACACGCCGTCGGCTTCATTCCAGATGGCTTCGTGAAAGCGCGTATTCAAACGGATGTGCGGAGCGATTTCGTAACGCTCGACGCAACGTTTTAGGTAGTCGTGAATCTCCCGTTGCCCCGGATACATGCGCGACCAATCCGGTGACGGCTCGAAGGAAAAGGAATATAAATGCGAAGGAATATCGCACGCGCAACCGGGGTAGCGGTTGTCGTACCACGTTCCACCAATGTCGTCGCTCTTTTCAATGAGGAGAAAAGAGTTCATCCCAGCTTCGCGAAGTTTGATGGCCATGCAAAGGCCGGAGAAGCCGCCGCCGACGATGAGTACGTCGACGTTGATTTCTTCGGCCTGCCGGCTTTGGTTGAAATTCTCCGTCATCAACCCTCACGGTACCTTGCTGGATGTTTCTGAGGCTACAACCTGGCGCAGAAACGCCGCGCTTTCGCGCAAGGATTGAACGGCCTCTGGAATTCGATGCGGCGCGAGCTGCCAGGCGTGCGGCACGACCGGCCAAACTTTCAGTTCGACGCGAACGCCCGCTGCACGCGCGCGTTCCGCGAGACGCGTGGAATCATCGCGCAGAGCTTCATCCGCGCCGACATGAATCAGAAGCGGAGGAAGGCCCGCGAGATCGGCATAGAGCGGAGAAGCGATCGGGTTACGAGGATCCGTCTCACCCAAATAATAGCGCGCGCTAGACCCAACGTCCGGCCCATGAAACATGGCGCAGCGGTCTGCGTTAGTGTGAATGGATTCGCCAGTGGCGGCGAGATCGGTCCAGGGCGAAAAAAGGGCGGCTCCAGCCGGAAGAGGATTGCCTTCATCGCGAAGCGTAAGGAGGAGAGAGAGCGCGAGGCCGCCGCCGGCGGAATCTCCACTGACAACAATTTGCTTGGGCGAATATCCTTCGGCGAGGAGACCGCGATAAGCGGCGACCGCATCGTCAACTGCTGCCGGGAACTGATTTTCTGGCGCGAGACGATAGTTTGGGGCAAGAACACGGAATCCCTGACGCGCGAAGGCGACCGTAATCGGCCGGTGCGACTGCGCGGAACATCCGAAATAGCCGCCCCCGTGCAGATACAAAAGAGCGGCGTTTGCTGAGCCAACTCCCTCCATCCACTCCCCGGGAACGCCGCCGACTTGCGCGGGAGAAATGTGCACGTCAGCGGGCACTCTATAAGGATCAGGGTTGAGGATCTTTCGTGCTACGCGGTAGTCCCTCACACCACGCAGCTTGCGCTTGACCCGCCATTTGATGATCCACACCGAGAGATGAGCCTGCCAGCTTGCCATGTTCAATGTTTTCCTTTTTTTTCGCCTGCGACAAGCCGAGAGAATAGCAGAGTTCGCAAGCCAATATGCTACACGGCGAGCACTACTTTGCCGAACTGCGATCCTGCTTCGAGATAAGCGTGTGCAGCGGCGGCTTCCGCGAGCGGAAAAACACGATCGACGATGGGCTTGAAGCGGCCTGCGGCGACGAGCTTCATCACCGTCAGCAGTTCTGACTTCGCTCCCATGTAGGATCCGAGCAGAGAAAGCTGTCGGCTGAACAGCAAACGCAAATCGATCTTGGCGTCA
>DATEWL010000569.1:0-4796 GCA_035258025.1 Candidatus Acidiferrum sp.
CACGGGCACGGAAGTCCAGGAATCGGCGACGGGGTCATAGATCTCTGCGGCTGCCAGATCGAGATTTACGCCACCGTTGTACTCTCCGCCTGCCACAAACACGCGTCCATCCTTAAGCACGGCCGAGGCGTAGTACAGTGGCGCGTTCAAGGGTCCGTTTTGCGTCAGGGGCGCATTTGCCACCATCGGGCTCATCGGATGCCAGGTGCCTTTCACATAGTCGCCTTTGGCGTCCGGAACGAGCTTATGCCAATTGGCGGTCTCATATTCGTGGCACATCACCGTGCCGTCGGTGAGAAGAAGCATTGTATCCACGCTGAAAGAAGGGGTGTTCGTTAGGGCTTTCCAAGGGCCTGCCATGAGGTGTTCCTCCTACGAGAGAATGTGAATCTCGCAGGCAAATCGTTTCACCCAGCCGATATCCCATCCTTTTTGGTGCCGTTCGAACTTCAATCTACGCAAAATAACAGGCCCGTGACTGCCCGCAAGCGGCAAGGAGCGACATACAGCGGCAGACTACCTACGCCATGATGTCCGAACTGCTCAGAGGCTATCGTTGTCTAAGGCAACGGCGAGTGCCTCTCGCATATGTTTAACAAGAAGCCTCGTTTTGAGCCGCTCGATCTCCAGTTCAATCTCT
Organism: Candidatus Acidiferrum sp.; assembly: GCA_035258025.1. Classification (GTDB taxonomy): domain Bacteria; phylum Acidobacteriota; class Terriglobia; order Acidiferrales; family UBA7541; genus Acidiferrum. Next base: position 641 of record DATEWL010000569.1, read on the forward strand.
TTTTGATACTCAGTAATCTCATTGGAAGTGCGCGACCGTTGCTTCCGCCATTCATCGATTTCCTTCTTGCAAGCACTGACGGAGCTCGCTCTCTCGTGCACGTGGCGGTGGACGGGCAAACCCTCACGCTTTTCCCAGCGTTGCACCGTGCGCACATTTCGATTCAGGTAGGCCGCGATTTCTTTCCATGAATCCAACGTGTCTCTTTCCTGCTCAAGCAGCAACGATGTTTGCCCCATGTTCCCTTCACCTTCGTTGGACATTCTGGAATTTCCAGGGAGCAGCGCCGCACAATTCAGGCCCTAGTACTCGTGTTGACCTCGTATTCATAATTAGTTTACGTGCCGTCGGCTCGGCCGTGTTAGCCGCGTCCAAAAACCGGGCTTTTCCGCGCTTCCGGATTCTTTTGCGAAAGCGCAAACATGCAGATAGCGCCCTTGGGCCCAAAGCGCCGCGCCCGAAACGCCGGAACCAGTGAAGCGGACATCTTTTCCCAATCCTACGGCTCCGTCCGAAAAGCAGGGGGCCGCCCCGATGCCTCCAACGAACATAGACAACTCTTCCGTGCTCGCGCGTCCCTGCCCTTCCTGCGCCGCGTCAAGCGCATCCAGAGCGTAGCTGCGCACCAGCTTCTCGAAGAACTTGTTCATGACCTCGGCGCTATCGAAAAGGTCCAATCCAAGCACGCGGCCCGAGATCGCAAACGCCACCCCGCACTGCTCTTTCTGGCAGTTAAACCCCCGAACGAATTCTTCTACCCCTCTAGCGTGCTGATCATAGAGAGCCGACATGGCTTGCGTTGGTGATGCTGTTTTCAGTCGCGCGGCCTTGGCAGCCAGCTCTTCCCACACCGCACGCTGATCTGAAGAACGCGAGCCACTCGACCGCATGGATCGGGTGACCTGCGAAGTTCGTGGCCCCCGCGCCCCGGAGTACATCATGTGACTTGCTGTCTTCAGATCTACACTGGCTGAGCACCAGCGGCCCGCCTCGAAACAAGATACCGGGATAGCCATCGTATGCTTGGCGGGCACAAGGATACTCAGATTTAGAACGCGGTTCTGCTTGGCTCCCACGAGTTCTTCTCCGTCAACCAGCAGAACCGGCAATTCCGCAGTGTTGGTAATGCTCAACTCCGGAACGGACCCGCCGCCGGAAAGCTCCGTCACCCGAACTTTGCCTTGGGCGATTCCATCCTCCAGAAGCAAATAGTCGAGCGGCTGTGAAGCGTTTCGACGAATCAATGGAAATAACTTGAGGTTTCGGATTTGCGAAGCTTGACCAATTTCGATACGCGCGAATTCTTCCTGAAGGGTCCACATTTGCTTGCACCTCTTTCGGATGTTCAGGCACACCCAACTAGAGGCACGTCGCAGGCCAGATCTGACCCTCGCAAAATCAATAACTTGCGATGAAAATCGCCACCGGGTCGACAACTTAGGTTTACGCGGCGTCAATCTGGGTTGTCAGATTGTCCGGCCACGAACTTGTTTACCGCCTGCTTGGAGACGCCCAGCATGGCCGCAGCCTCGGATTGATTCCCCTTGCAAGCAGCCAGCGCGCGCAGGAAGAGTTGCTTGCGGGCTTGGTTGAGGTACTCCTCGACAGAGAACCCTTCCCTCGGTTCCGGCAACGCCGCAAACTTATCTTTAGCTTGGTCATGATCTGTGATCAGCAGATCCTCGCCTCGGATGACCTCGTCGCGGGCGTACAGGACTGATCTTTCCAGCACGTGGGAGAGCTCACGGACGTTGCCCGGCCAGTGATAGCGCTCCAGACGCAGCAGCGCCTCCGTACCTAGTTTCCGCGGCTTGTGCCGCCGCTGATTGATCTCGCGGAGAAGGGTCAGCGCCAAATTCGCAATCTCATGGCGGCGCTCGCGTAGCGGAGGCAATCTGATGGACACGACGTCAAGCCTGAAATATAGGTCTTCGCGAAATCTTCCTGCCGACACTTCCTTCCGCAGGTCACGGTTGCTGGCTGCGATGATCCGCACATCCACGCGTCGCGGGACTGTGGTTCCCATTCGCTGCACAACGCCATCCTGGAGGACACGCAATAACTTGCCTTGCACTTCAAGCGTTAGCTCGGCGATTTCATCAAGAAATAGCGTGCTGCCGTCCGCGCTCTCGAATATCCCATTGTGATCGGTACTCGCGTCGGTAAACGCCCCTTTGACATGTCCGAACAAATAGCTCTCCGCCAGCGTCATGGGAATTGCGGCACAATTAATCACCACCATGTTTTTTGGAAATCGGGGGCTAAGCCGATGAATCAACTTCGCGAACTCCTCCTTGCCTGTTCCTGTTTCCCCTTGCAGTAAAACCGGAAGATGACTGTCAGCCGCAATCGCGGCTTGCTCGGCGGCGTGTCGAAGCGTTGCCGATCCAACGTATATGCCTAACTCTTGAAGGACTTCGTCCAGTCCAGGAAGCTGCAGCGGCGCGCGTTCCTTTCCTGTTAGCTCGTCCGGCGAGCCCATAGTTTCGTATTCAGCAGTCTCTGCGGGACTCTCCTCCCGTCGCGTTTCCTTTGGTTTGGCGCTGCTTTCCGATGGAATCCGCCGCCCGCGCGCCCCCGACAAGGATGACGTCGGCATTCCCCTCAGTTGCGTCATCGTCGGCAAAGCCAAGTCGCGGATGTTCTCCCAGTCGCTCGACCGCAGTTCCACCTCTCGCACGTTCGCTTTTCCATAAAGTGGCCGCGCAGGTGTCCCGACCTGAAGGAATTTTGCGGGCAGGACTCCCGAGGCGGCGAGGAGAAACCAAGCGGCCCGCATTTCCGCGGTACCGCTGGAAACACACACATAACTCTGGCCTCCCCGCATCCGCCACCCCAGGGCTAACTTCTGGACAATCGCTCGGAGCAGTCCGATCAACATCCTGTAATTTTTGGGGTCTGGAATAGGGATCTCATGCAAAGTAATTCGGCAGTCCGGATATCGTTGCAAAGCTTCCGCTTCGGTTTCCTGTGCGTTTTTTCGTGTGTGCGGTGTGTAAAATAAAAAAATGCTGTCAAACTTCTTCGCGCTGAGGATCGACAGAATCGGTCCGGGAAATTGCTCCTCCGCGAGTTCCCCCGGTGTAAAAGGATCCTTCAGATCCACGAACGCGAACAGCGAATTGAGCTTGGATTCCGGTTCCGGGGTTTGCGCGTGATGGCGAGATTCTTCCTCTGGAGCCTCGGCGGACTTCGCCTGAATCGCCGGCGTGCCGGTGAGTGACAACGCTTGATGCGCCCGCTTTTTTCCACCTAGAATTCGCTGAAGAAAGGAAGCCATCTTCTTGCTGCTCTCCGCGCGCATTATAGTCTTTCCTTCGGATATATTCCCTAGTCGATGCGACAAACGGCTCCAGTCTCATGAATGCCCATGCGAAGACGATGACTCCTACCCTCGAGACACGAGCAACTTCTTTCTATGGCTGGGGTTTGGGCTTGTGGGGGAGAGCAGGGAGACGAAGGCCGTCGAGCCATCGAATGGCGGGCTGGGACGTCTTTTCTGCTCTCTTTGAGAGGGCCGCTATGCCGATTCGTTGCCCCTGCGGCCCAGAGCCATCCGCTCCACAGGTCAAGCACAAAAGCAATTCTTGAATCCGATCTAGGCCAAATTATCGTCCATATTGCAGCGTGGACTGCGATTGCCAAGTCCGTGGGTTGCCCACAGACAAACGACACACGCATGTTTCAAAATAGCCTGGCATCGCGCCGGGTTGCCAGCGACGTTCCCATGGCGAAGTACTGAGGCCAACAGATGAGAAAAGAACTCCCGGAAAAAGAGACGTGGGAATGGATCGCAGCACAGATTCGAAAGCATGGGCTACCAAAACGTGGGCGCCCCAAGAAAGACCCCGCGGATCCCGACTTCGACAGGCTGGCGGATGCGCTACTCCTACGAACCGAACTCGCGATAGCGAAGCTTGAACTTAACGACCGGCAACGCAGGTACCTCATCCGCGTCTTGCGCTCGCGGCTGCGAAGTATCGTCACTCTCGCCGATCGACGCGCATCGCCCCGGAAGCTATAACTCAACACTTCACGCGAACCGTTGCGTTCTCGCCGCGCCTCTCTCCGCACACAAAGGCTTTACACCGTCATCGTGGCTCTCGCTGGCCTGAGCGCAGTGTTGCGTTTCGTGAGTGGAAAAGCGCGACGGACT
>DATEWL010000570.1:0-4340 GCA_035258025.1 Candidatus Acidiferrum sp.
CCGCGTCGACGTCGTCGCCCGCCGCAATGACAGCATAAAAGTCCGCACTGCCTCCGGCGAATTGGGCTGGGTCGAAGGGCGCTACTTGATGGACCCGCCGCTTTGGCAGCGCAGCACAAAGTTGCTCAAACAGGTCCTACCGATGCCCGTGCAAGCCCGCGGCCGCACGAAAGTCGCCACCAATCTTCGCGTTGAGCCCGGACGCACGCAAGCGCGCCTCTATCAATTCGCGCGCGGCGTGCCCGTCGAGATCGTCGGTCGCGCTGTCGCAGACTGGACTCAGGTCACCGACGAAAAGGAGCCCTCGAACGAGCCGCAGGACACCAAAAAAGAAGATTGGTTCCTGATTCGCGGATTGGCAACGCGCCCCCCGAGCGATTCCACAGCGCGGGCGGCCGAAACGACAACGACTGCGCCTGGCGATCAGACCCTGCCCATCGCTGGTTGGGTAATTGCTCGCTTCATCGAGTTGGATCTTCCCGATGCTGTGCGCGACGGCGCGTCGTCCGCCAACATCCGGCCGGTCGCCTGGTTCGAGCTGAACCGCATCAGCGATCCCGCTGGCGACAAAACCCAATATCTAGTTGCGGCCGCCCGCGGTTCCGAAGGCCAGCCCTGCGATTTCACCACGCTTCGCGTCTACACCTGGAACTTGAAAAAAGAGCGCTACGAGACCGCCTTCATCGAAAATGACCTTTGCGGTCAATTGCCTGTTCTCGTTGGCAAAGGTCCGAAAGGCGAGCCGGAGTTTCGCTTCCGCCAGATGGACGGCAACAAAGAGCAGCGCGTCTATCGACTGATGCAGACGGTCGTCCGCCGCATCCGCGAACCCGGGGAAACCGCGAAGAAAACCGGACGCGCCGTCGCCGTGAAACCGCCTGCAAAATAATTAATTTCGAAGAGCAAGCTCACATCGGTTGCGCAGATAAGATTGTGCAACCCCGCGAAAGGAAAAACGAGGAATGGCGCTGCATATCAGCGAATCCGAAGTGCGAGCCGTGCTCACCATGCCCATGGCTATCGAAGCTGTCGAGGAAATTTCTCGCAAACAGGCGAACGGAGAAGTCGTCGTGCATCCTCGGCGCCGTTTTGAATTGCCGGGCGGAGGTTTTTTTCACTATATGGCCGCCGCGGATTTCTCCGCCGGCTTTGTGGCGATGAAGCAGTACACCTACGTTCAGGGGAAGATCCGTTTTATGGTGCCCCTCTACGAAATGCGCACCGGCGACCTGGTGGCGATGATTGAGGCGGACTACATGGGCCAGTTGCGCACCGGCGCCGCTTCCGGCGTGGCCACCAAATATCTCTCGCGGCAAACTAGCCGCGTCGCTGCGATTATCGGCACGGGAGGTCAGGCGCGGACTCAGCTGGAAGCCGTCGCAGGCGTGAGAAAGCTAGAGTCAGCGAGAGTCTACGGCCGCGATGCAGCCAAGCGTGAAATTTTTTCCAAAGACATGACGGAACGGCTGGGATTTCCTGTGCAGAGTGCCGCTTCCTCAAGCGAAGCCGTGCGCGGAGCAGACATCCTTTGCACCGCGACGACCGCTGCCAATCCCGTTGTTAGCGGCGCGGATCTCGCTCCCGGCGTGCACATGAATGCTATCGGCGCCAATCACGCGCACAAACGCGAACTCGACGACGAAGCCGTTTCCAGCGCCGATGTCATAGTGGTGGACTCCATAGAGCAATCCCGCCAGGAAGCCGGCGATCTCATCCTCGCTTTTCGCGGAGACGAAGTTTGCTGGACCGGTGTAAAAAAATTGTCGGATATCGTCGCGAAGAAATCGCCAGGCAGGACGAGCGACTCGGAGGTCACACTTTTCAAATCCAACGGAATCGCTTCATGGGATTTGGCAGTTGCCATGAAAGTCTACGCGCTGGCGAAAGAAAAAAGATTAGGAAGGGAATTGCCTTTCTGGGCGGGTAGTGGGTCAACCAAATGAGCTGACAACTGCGCTAGTGTGCCGCTTCCTTGAACTTCCGGCGTAATGCATTATGTAAGCGGTTGCGCACTTCGCCCGGCAATTCGATGGGCTCCGAATCGCAGAAAAGTCTTACCGTTTTCTTCGTCTGGTCGACCACCAGCTTGCATTCGGTGCATTCTTTGAGATGGCTCTCGAGTTCCTGCTTCGACGCTGCATCGAGTTCACCGTCGATGAAATTCGAAAGCTCTTGAATGAGGTCTTGGCAGTTCAATTTGTCGCACCCTGCTTGAAATAACGATCCAATTTTTGCCTCAGCTTCAGCCGTGAGCGCAGCAGCCGCGATTTCACGGCTGGAACCGAGATTCCCAACGCGTCAGCCGTTTCTTCGGTCGAAAGTTCTTCGATATCGCGCAACACAAAAACCGTTCGATAGTCCGGCTCGAGCTCGTCAATCACGCTCGACAAAATCTCCCGCATCTCGGTCTGCGCAAAGCGCTGTTCGGGACCAGGTCCCCAGTCCTGCAGCTCGCGCGGCATTAGGTCTTCGTCGCCTTCGATGGGCTCGTCCAGCGAAAACTGGCCAGGTCGGCGCTTCCGCAGCCGCATCAACGCTTCATTGGCGGCAATGCGAACCAGCCAGGTATAAAACCGCGAATCGCCCTGAAAAGTTTTCAAATGGGAATAGGATTTGAGGAAAGCGTCCTGCATGGCATCTTCCGCATCCTCACGATTGCGAGTGATATTCATTGTGAGCCGGAAAATCTTGCGCTCGTAACGGCTGACCAACTCCTCGAACGCCGTCGCGTCGCCAGATTTCGCAGCCGCCACCAGCAGATGCTCGTCTTCACGGGCAACCGCCGAGGCCAGCCGGTGTGGGTTTGGTGTACTCAAGAAGTTTCGCGGGCTGAAGAGCAGCCCTGCTCCAAATGTCTCCGTCTTTAAGTTAGCACAAAGCACGAAATCACACGCCTCAATCCCTTATTTGGATGAGGCAGGATGGGGGCAGGATTCACGATTCTGCGTACTATTCTGTTCAGCGGCCAGTTACCATCAAACGACAGCGCTTGACAGCTGGAGCGTGGCTGTCTAGAGTTTTGGTAGAGCATTCGTCAAGAGCGCGATGGGCAACCAAGACCCGGTTCTTTTCCTTCTATTCACAGTTCCCCAGCAGCCAGGAAGTCCTCTATCTTCTCCTGTTTCATGGCGTTGTGTGGCACGATGGGCTTCAGCGGAAAACGCCCGTTTGAGCCGGCGCAGAACACGAATCCAATGCCGGCGAGAGACCTTGACCATTGGGACCGTCTCAGCCGAATCTCTGGCCCCAGGAAGAGAAAATAGGCAACACTAGTAAGATGCGAACTCTCCCCGACCATCTGCGAAAAGGCATGAAGCTGGTCATCGTCGGCTGCAATCCGAGCGAATCTTCCGTGCGCGTAGGCCACTACTACGCCGGGCGCACTAATCAGTTCTGGCCCATCCTGTACGAAAGCGGCGTGGTTCCGGAACCGTTCGACTATCACGACGACAAGCGCGTGATTGAATTTGGCATCGGGCTTACCGACCTCGTCAAGCGGCCCACCAAGGGCGTCGAAGAGCTGACCCGCGGAGATTTCGCCGAAGGCCGCATCGTGCTTTCGCAAAAGCTGGAGGAGTTCTCGCCTCACGTCGTTGCGTTCAACGGAAAAATAGTTTACGAACAGTTTTCCCAGCGCAAATGCAAGTTCGGTATCCAGAAAGAACTTCTTTATGGCGCGAGGGTGTACGTCCTGCCTTCCACCAGCAGCCAGAATGCGCAAGGGAAGGGCGAGAAACTGCAGCATTTTCGAAAGCTCGCGCAACTCGTTGCGCGCACCGAGAAAGAACGCGTCACGAAACCAGTCTAGTACGGAGAATTTTTATGAGTAACGCACCTCAAGCGGCGCCCTCCGGTCCGGTCATCCTGGAGAGCAAGCACGAAGGCATCGCCCTGTTGGTAATGAACCGTCCCGACAAGCTCAATGCGCTGAACAGCGATCTTTCGACCGCTCTTAACGAAGCACTTGCGCGGATTGCTGAGGACGATTCCATTCACGTCGTGGTTCTCAGTGGCGCGGGCCGTGCTTTCTGCGCGGGCGGCGATCTCGGCGCTATCGGCAAAGGGCGCGAGCGCAATGAGACCGCCGAGCTTGGGCCGATTCTGCGCTCGGGCATGCAAGCCGTGCTGAAAATGCGGCTCATGCCACAACCTGTGATCGCGGCCGTGAACGGTGCCGCGGCGGGGGCGGGAATGAACATCGCGCTAGCGGCAGACATCCGAATTGCCGCCGACACGGCTACGTTCGGACAGAATTTTTCGCGGGTAGGGCTTTTTCCAGACTATGGAGGAACCTATTTTCTTCCACAGCTTGTAGGGCCTTCCGTTGCCGCCGAAATGTT
>DATEWL010000571.1:0-6602 GCA_035258025.1 Candidatus Acidiferrum sp.
CGCATTAAAGGCGAATATCCTGAAGCGAAAGATGCCGCCAAGGAATACGACCAGGCCATTCGAACATACTTCAAGTTGAGCGTCGGCCAATTCCCGCGCTTTGACTTGGTCTTGCTCGGTATGGGCAATGAAGGACACACGCTCTCGATTTTTCCAGGAACAAAAGCACTGCGCGAAAATCGCCGCATTGCGGTGCATAATTGGGTAGGCAAAGTCCTTATGGATCGCATCACGCTCACCGCTCCGGCCGTCAACAACGCCGCCAACGTCATCTTCATGGTGACTGGGGCCGATAAGGCGCCTGCATTGACCGCGGTCCTGGAACGCTTTTACGAGCCGGATCAGTTGCCGGCTCAGTTGATTCAACCTGTGAACGGCACTTTGCTTTGGCTGGTGGATTCCGCCGCCGGCAGCATGCTCACGCGAGCAATTCGCGAATAACTTAGGAGAGTCCCATGGCAACCACGACTAGCACTGGAAACATCGAAACCTATCTCGGCGCAAAGGCCGAATATTTTCTCGGATACAAATCGCCAAAAATCTCGAAGGAGCGTCTGCATCTTCCCGGCCCGGATTTTGTGGACCGCATCTACGCCGCATCGAATCGAAATGTCCGGGTACTTACCAATCTCCAGCGTATCTTCGGCCACGGGCGCCTCGGCGGCACCGGCTATCTCTCGATCCTTCCCGTCGATCAGGGCATCGAGCACTCGGCAGGCGCGAGCTTCGCCAAGAATCCGGATTATTTCGACGCGGAAAACATCGTCAAGCTCGCCATAGAGGGCCAGTGTAATGCCGTTGCCTCTACTTTCGGAGTCCTCGGCGCCGTAACTCACAAGTACGCCCACAAAATTCCCTTCATAGTTAAGCTCAACCACAACGAACTGCTCACCTTTCCCAACAAATTCGATCAGATCCTCTTCGGTACGGTGCAGGAAGCCTGGGATATGGGCGCAGCCGCCGTTGGAGCAACCATCTATTTCGGTTCCGACCAAGCCGACCGGCAGATCGTCGAAATTAGCCGCGCCTTCGCCGAAGCTCACGAACTCGGCATGGCCACCGTTCTCTGGTGCTACCTCCGCAACAACGCCTTCAAGAAGGACAAGGACTATCACCTCTCCGCCGATCTCACCGGCCAGGCCAATCATCTCGGCGTCACCATTCAAGCGGACATCATCAAGCAAAAAATGGCCGAAAATAACGGCGGCTACATGGCCCTCAACATGGGCGATTCCAGCTACGGAAAATTCGACAAGCGCATCTACACCGACCTCGCCAGCGATCACCCCATCGATCTCTGCCGCTATCAGGTCGCCAACTGCTTCATGGGCCGCTCCGGCCTCATCAACAGCGGCGGCGCCTCTGGTGCCAACGACTTCGAGGAAGCCGTCACCACCGCCGTTATCAACAAGCGCGCCGGCGGCACCGGCCTGATCTCCGGCCGCAAAGCTTTCCAGCGCCCGATGAGCGAAGGCGTCCAACTCCTCAATACCATCCAAGACGTCTACCTTAGCCCCGACGTCACGGTAGCCTAATTCCTCAGCTTTTCGCTCTGCACCGCAAGGCTGCGCAAGCGGCCTTGCGGATGCGGGGTTCTAACCCCGCGCTTTTCTCTGAGCTTTGTCATATTCTCTAATATGTGCCTCTCGACCCTCCCAAAAACGCTGCGGCGCATCTTCCGCGAACGGCTCGCGATGACGATCGCGAATCCGAGCGGCATGCCAAACAACTCCGCCGCCTCCTTGTTATCTCCTTCGGCTGGCTTCTCGCTCTCTTGATCGGCGCCGGCCTCGACGCTCTTCTCTCCCTACGCCACCTCGACCGGTCCGCTCAGGAAGTGGGCCGCCGCTTCACCGCCCGTAATCGCGCCCTCGGCACCATCGTCGTTTCCGTCCGCGTCTATGACGACCAAATCGAGCGCTTCTTGCTGCAAGATCAACTTCAAGCGTCCGGCCCCGATCCCTCCGATGTAGCAAACAAAATCGCGGCAGTCCGCTTCGCTCTGCTCAGTTTCCCAGTCGACGGTGATTCCGATGAACAAGTCCTCCTGGCATCAATGCGACAGCAGCTCCAGGAAGAAGAAAATTCCTGCGCCGTCGTCCTGGCCTGGCACGCGGACCTTCGCCGGCAACGCGCCTATCAGTTCATCGGCCAGGAGCTCATTCCATGGCGTACGCGCATCTATGAACTTTCGTCGCAAATCTCCTCGCTGAACGAACAGAAGCACGCCGTCGAAAATCTCGCCGTCGCCACGCGTTTTCAAATGTTGGAATCCCGCCTCATCTGGCTGGTCTCTCTCGCGCTAATCGCCGGAGTTCTCATGTCGCTCATCTGCGGCTGGTACATCCTCCGCCTCGAGCGCCAAGCTCGCCAGCGCTACCAAGCGCTCGCCCTCAGCCGGCTGGAACTCGAAGGGTTGTCCGCCCGCCTCGTGGAAGCCCAGGAGGAAGAGCGCCGCTCCATCTCCCGCGAACTCCACGACGAAGTCGGTCAATCCCTCGGCGCGCTCCTCGTCGAGGTGGGCCAGCTCTCCAAACTAGTCCCGCCCGATGATCGCGTCACGCAAGCCCAAATCACGCACATAAAATCCGTCGCCGAGACCGCCGTCAAATCCATCCGTGATATCGCTCTTCTTCTTCGCCCTCCCATGCTCGACGATCTCGGCCTCATCCCCGCTCTCGAATGGCAAGCGCGTGAAATCTCGCGCCGCAGCGAGATGGAAGTCGAAGTCCACTCGGAAAAAGTGTCTGAGGATCTAGGAGACGAAACGAAAGTTACCGTCTACCGCCTCGTGCAGGAAGCTCTCAACAACGCCGCCACACACGCTGCTGCGAAAAACGCGAAGGTGACTGTCGTACAGGGCTCGGACAGAATCACGATCGAAATCACCGATGATGGCCATGGCTTCGATCCGAAGCGTCAGCGCGGCATGGGAATTCTCGGCATGGAAGAGCGTGTCCGCCGCCTCGGCGGCACCTTCACGATCGAATCGGCGCCCGGAAAAGGCGCTACGGTCAAAGCCGAACTGCCGCTCCATCAGGCGGATCCGCCCCTGAACCATCCATGAATCAACCATGAGAAAAATTCGTATCCTCCTCGCCGACGACCACAAGCTCATGCGCAGCGGCCTGCGTCTCCTCGTCGAGCAGCAACCCGATCTCACGGTAGTCGGCGAAGCCAACGACGGCCGCGAAGCTGTCTCCCTCGCGAAAACTCTAAAGCCCGACGTGGTCGTCATGGACATCGGCATGCCCAATCTAAACGGCATCGAAGCCGCCTTACAAATGACTCAGACCAACCCGCAAATCTCCGTCGTCATGCTCAGCATGCATTCGGATGAAAGCTACGTCCTGCGCGCTTTGAAAGCCGGCGCCAAGGGCTACCTCTTAAAAGATTCCGCCGAATCTGATCTCATCAAAGCCGTTCACGCCGTCGCCGAAAGCAAATCTTTCTTCAGCCCAGCTGTCAGCAAAGTTCTTCTTGACGACTACGTCCGCAAGCTCAAACGCAGCGGCGCCGAAGACGCCTACGACCTGCTCACGCCACGCGAGCGCGAAATCCTCCAGCTCGTCGCCGAAGGCAAATCCAATAAAGACGTAGCCAACCTCCTGAATCTCAGCGTCTACACCGTCGAGACCCATCGCTCCAACATCATGGAAAAACTCAATCTTCGTGGCATCCCCGAGCTGATTCTTTTCGCCGTACGCAGAGGCATCATCTCCTAAGCCTCGTTCGCTGCTCCTCCCGCCCGCCTTCTTAAAACCATTCGCCGCCTACCCAGTCGCAGTCTCCAATATCCCGGCTGCCAGGGAGAATCATCCCCCTCCCCTATCGCGTCTGAATAAGGGCAACCAAAACAGCAGCAACCAGCAACGGGTCGGTTGCAGCGATTGGCATTCGAATCAGGAGAGAAAAATGAATTCAGCGAAATCTCTGCTCAAGTCGAGACCGGCAGTTCTCGGCCTTGGCTTTGCATTGGGTGTGGCAGGCTTAGGCCTCGGCCACGCTACGGAAAAAGCACTATCATCCAATCCCCCTGCCACCTTAAAACTGGCGGACGCCAGCGAAGGGCCGAGCAAGAGCAGCTACGCTCCCCTCGTTAAAGAAGTTTTGCCATCCGTCGTCAACGTTTCCTCCTCGAAAGTCGTCCACAACCGCCGAGAATCCGCAGAAGAAATGCCTATGGATCCAATGTTCCGTCAGTTCTTTGGACAGGACGGCGACGGTGGGTCCCGGGCTCCCAAAGACTCCCGCGAGAAGGCGCTCGGCTCAGGCGTAATTGTCAGCCCCGAGGGCTATATCCTCACGAACAATCACGTAATCGATGGCGCCACTGACGTCCGCGTCACGCTCTCCGACAAGCGTGAGTTCCAGGCTCGCATCGTCGGCGCCGATCCAAAAACCGACGTTGCAATACTGAAAATTGACGGCAAGAATTTCTCGCCGATTACCATCGGCGATTCCTCCAAAGTCCAGGTGGGCGACGTCGCCCTGGCCATCGGCAATCCCTTCGGCGTGGGCCAAACCGTTACCAAAGGCATCATCAGCGCCACCGGCCGCGGCGGTCTCGGCATCGAGACCTACGAGGATTTTCTCCAGACTGACGCTCCGATCAATCCCGGCAACTCCGGCGGCGCGCTCATTAATGACCGTGGCGAACTCGTCGGCATCAACACCGCCATCATTTCCCACGGCTCCGGAGGCAGTCAGGGTATCGGCTTTGCCGTCCCGGCTAATCTAGCTCGCCAGGTCATGGACCAGGTCCTGAAAAACGGTCACGTTACCCGCGCCTATTTGGGAATCTATCCGCAGGACGTTACTCCCGCTATGGCCAAAGCCTTTGGCGAGAAACAGTCCGAAGGAATCGTAGTTGGCGACGTTACTCCCAACAGCCCAGCGTCGGAAGCGAGCATCAAGACAGGCGACATCATTCTCGAGGTCAACGGAAAGCCCGTCACCGACAGCAACCAACTCCGCATGAGCATCTCGATGATGCAACCAGGCACCGAGCTAAAGCTCAAGACGCTCCGAAATGGCACAGAGCGAGACGCGACGGTAAAGCTAGCCGAAATGCCCACAGAATCCGCTAAGGCCGATTCGAATGACGACCAAGAGGGCGGCAGCAAGGCGCTGGAAGGCGTCGAAGTTACCAACCTAAACGCACACATCGCCCAGGAGCTGAACATTCCTTCGACGACCAAAGGCGTCGTCGTCACCAGCATCGACCCCGCCAGCAAAATGGCCGACTCTGGCCTACAAAAGGGCGACGTAATCCAGGAAGTCAACCATCAACCCGTCGCGAACGTCTCTGAGTTCCAGAAGGCGATTAGCAAGAGCGGCACCGATCCTCTGCTCCTCGTAAATCGCGAAGGCAGAACGCTTTTCATCGCTGCCTAACTGAAACGTCATAAACCCAACGCCTCCCTTCCGGTTCCCGGTGCCAGCCAAATAATGGCCAGCACCGGGCAGGAACCGGGAGCCAACACAAGAAATCACCAACCTAATCCCTGCCACCTTTTGGCGACGTTCTTGCTAGGAAACAAATAGTCCACGACAGCGTAACGCGGAAACAGGCGAGCGAATCAAACAATAGAAGGATTGAAGAGATGAGCAACAAGACGACCAACAAAAAGTCCAAGACCAGGGTCGAGGAATTCCGCGAACGCCTAAACCGCGAAAACCTCGAGCGCAGCTGGAAACTCGAAGCCCTCGACTACCTCTTCACCGAGGCTGAGGAGCACCCTGACAGCTTTCACCGCCTCTGGGTCCAACCGCTGGTTGCCTCCGGCCTAACGCTCGAATCCGCTCTGGCCCTTCTGATCGAAGGCCGCTTCCTCCCAAATTAAGCCGCACCTCTCAGAAGGATCTGCACCTTCCGCGATTGCGCGTTACTTTTGTGATGCTAGGGTGTTGTAGGGCGACCTTTTACCCCGGGCGGGGTCGTAAAATCTGGGGCTTGGCACGTTTGGCTACGAGACTCTGATTATTTGTTGGCGGACACTGCAGTTCCTGACGAGTTCGCGACCTGTTTCTCCACTGCGGCGCGGATTTCTTTCGCGCGCAGCCCCGCCGGGCTGTCCGGATCGAGCCGGAGATAAGCATCCAGGTCTGTGATTAGCGCAGGATAATCTTTCTGTCGCAGGTGGATCACCGCCAGTAGCCGGTAAACGACCGGCTGGTTTGGCGCGAGAGCTCTTGCCTCGTCCGCCGCGGCGAAGGCAAGGTCCAAGTGGCCGCGCGCCACTTCCAGTTCCCCCAGCTCAAACTGTCCGGGCCAGGAATGGGGATTCAACGCCAGCCCTTCGCGCAGCACCGCTTCCCCCTCGTTCACCTCGCCGCGGTGCAGCAGGATCGTGCCCAGTGCAATGTCCGCATCCTCGCACTTCTTTTGGCTGAGGTCCACGGACTCCCGAAAATTTTTCTCAGCCTCGGCGGGATTTTGCATTGAGAGATAGGCCACGCCGGCCTGGTAGTAAGCTTCGTAGAAGTCAGGCGCCTTTTTGATTGCGGACTGAAAATCTCGTAACGCGGCCTTGGAATTCTTTTCTGCGTACAACTTTTTCTTTCCCGAAGCGAAAAGATCGCGCGCCGCCCTCGGCATC
>DATEWL010000572.1:0-3246 GCA_035258025.1 Candidatus Acidiferrum sp.
GCCACGGCGATGAGCATCAGCGAGAAGTTTGCCACCGGGCCGGCAAGAGCCATCCATCCAGACCGCCGGGGATGCCGCCGTTCCCAAAGCGGGTCGTATGGCGCGCTCGCCCATCCGAACATCGCATGCATGGAAATGTAAGAGAAAATCGGGATCACAATCATGCCCCAAGGTTCGCGCCGCATGTGTGGCACTGGATTCAGCGAGACCTGACCGCCGAGAGCTGCTGTTTCATCGCCTCCCATCTTGGCGACGAGCGCGTGCGCCGCTTCATGGCACGTCGTCGAAAACAGAAACGCGACATACCAGATGAATCCGAAAACAAGATCTTCGGGAGAGAGACCCGGCAAGTGATTTGGTCCTTTCGTTTGCGCAGCCCAAGCAGACTAGAGGTTGTCACCCGGCTTTGCAAGCGCGTCTCCACCAACCGGGTCCGTGGGAGGAATTGCGTGCGATTCCGCGCGTCGGTGGTAAACTCCAGCCATGCCAACCAAAACCAGCAAAAAGAAGAAATCCGCCAAACCCAAAAAGACTCTGGGCCGCAAGCCGGCGTTTAAGAAAAAGACGGCAAAGAAAGCAGTGTCTGCCAAGAAGTCTGCTCCAAAAAAGAAGAAAGCGCTCAAGAGAAGCAGAGTCCGCGGCAAGAGCGATGGCGTGGACACCGTGGTGTTCGAGCCCAAGGGGCTGGGAGCCCGCTCCGGTGGCCAGTCTGGCGATCTCCAGGGCCTCTCGAACCGCGAGGGCGCGGATTCGGAGAGCGTGGACGAATTGCTGGAGGAAGGAAACGCCTTCGAGGCCGAGGTTGTAAAAGGCGTCGAAGATGTTCCTGACGCCGATGAAGGCGAAGTGCGCACGCACGAAGTGCCGGAAGACGACGTTCCGGATGAGTATCTGGAAAAAGACCAGTAAGCCCAAAGTAAGCACGCAAGCCGTAGATCGACACTAATTGGAAGGAACTTCTCGTCCGATGAAGATTTACAGAATCGTGTTCGCGTGCATCGCTATCATTTCGTTGGCCGTTGTAGCGCATTCCCGCAACGGCGACTCTTCCAGCCATCCCTCAACGGAATCCGCCGCAGCTTTCCTCGGCCGCTGGGATTTGACGTTGAAGGCGCCGGACCGCGAATATCCCTCCTGGCTGGAACTACGCGAGGACAATGGACAACTCAAGGCCGAGATGGTGGGCCGCTGGGGAAACGCCCGCCCGCTTCCCAGCGTGGAACTCTCAAACGGCCATCTGAAGTTCGTCTCATCCAAGGAAGAAGAAGACAGCAAAGGCGATTTGGTTTTCGAAGGAACGCTGAGCGGAAATACTCTTTCAGGTACGCTGACCGGTCCTGACGGTAAAACCTGGCAGTGGACCGGGCGCAGAGCTTCTGCCCTCAAGAGAACAAGTCCGCCGAACTGGGGCTCGCCGATTCCTCTGTTTAATGGAAAAGA
Organism: Candidatus Acidiferrum sp.; assembly: GCA_035258025.1. GTDB lineage: Bacteria > Acidobacteriota > Terriglobia > Acidiferrales > UBA7541 > Acidiferrum. The sequence goes on from DATEWL010000572.1 coordinate 1,441, forward strand.
TTTGACGGGCTGGCGCGAGGATAAGCCCGGCGCGTCGCCTGTGTGGAAAGTCGAGAACGGCATTTTACTCAGGCCCGACCGTGGCCCTGAGCTGATCAACAGTTCCAAATTTGAAGATTTCAAACTCCACGTCGAGTTCAACTGCGGCCCTACGTCCAATAGCGGCGTCTATCTTCGTGGCCGCTACGAAGTGCAAATCGAAACGGACTCGGCCACCGATCCACCAAGCCAGCGAATGGGAGGCGTCTACGGATTCCTCGCTCCTTCGCCGGAGCCTCCGCGCAAGCCCGGCGAATGGCAGACCTACGACATCACGCTCATCGGCCGCATGGTCACCGTCGTCCTGAATGGCCAGACCGTTATAGACAATAAAGAAATCCCCGGCATTACCGGCGGCGCTCTCGATAGCCACGAAGAACTCCCCGGCCCCATCTACCTCCAGGGCAGCGAAAAAGGCCGCGTGATGTTCCGCAACATCGTCATCATTCCCGCGAGTAAATGAATGCCTTTTTTTGAAACTCGGATTTTTACAGAAGAGGGGCGATTGCAAATCAAATCGGCGCTGCATGCTGACGGAGCCACGGCTCAATGGTAGATTTGCTCACCCGGCCAGCCTCGTACAGGCCTATGAGCAGTTGTACGCTTCCAAGTCATCAAAAAGCAGCCTATAACCATTCAACAGAAGAAAAACACCTGTGGACGTGATTGCCGTCCGCTTGTTTCCGTCCAGAAACGGATGATTTTGCGACAAGCTCTCGAAGAGGGCCGCAGCTTCCTCGATGGCATCCGCGTAATATCCGGTCTCCAGTCGACCTACTGCAGACTGCAGAGCTCCGCTGTCCCGAAGCCCGTGGATTCCGCCGAACTTACGCACCACTTCGCCGTTAATTTCGATGACTTCGTTTACGGATAGATAACGGCTCACTTCGCCAAGCGGCGTAGCAACTCCGGATGTTTACCGACGAACTCATCCAAGGCTGCGCGGAATGTCATACCTGGCGCTTCTTCTTTCTTGAGGATGCGGACAAACTCTTCCACGGCTTCCTGCTGCTCGCGGGAGAGTGTGGAAATCAAGTTGAGGAGGTCTTGAGGCGACATAGGATGGCCTCTCCTCCTTCCATTTTAGCGCACAATGGCGGAGCTTGGGGTTTTCACATTCTTAAAATAAGTCTAATGGGTCATTCTCTCGATCTCCCCATTCTCGCTGGCATCCGTGGCCTGGAGAGCAACTCTTGCATAGGACGCGATTTCGGGGTACACCACCCTTTTCAAACCATAGTCATTCGCAAAAAGATTCCATGAATGCGCCCATAATTCCAGAGGAGTTCAGATGCCAAGATACATGCGATTCGGCCTCACGGTTTTTTTCATTGCCGCAGCATTTCTAACAAAACCCCTCGTTGGCCAGGAACGCCTCATCGTTTTGAAAGCTGCCACCGTTCTCGACGGCCTGGGCCAGATATTCCACAACACGATCATTGTCGTCGAAGGAGGAAAGATCGCGCGAATCGGCGGCGACGCGCCAGCAGGCGCGGTCACCTACGATCTCAGCAGCTTGACCGTCACGCCTGGCTGGATCGACACCCACGCGCACATCTTCTGGCACTTCGACAACGGCCGCCTCGCCGGAAAGGACGAGCCGCCCGGGCGCGCCATGCTCCACGCTGCCGACAACGCCATCCTCACGCTCAACGCCGGCTTCACCACCATCCAAAGTCCCGGCTCGCCCGAAGATAAAGACCTGCGCGAGGCCATCGCTCGCGGAACCATTCCCGGGCCGCGCATGCTGACTTCGCTCGAACCTCT
>DATEWL010000573.1:0-2141 GCA_035258025.1 Candidatus Acidiferrum sp.
TGATTTCCATGCAAATGAATCGGATGATGGTCCATCCCCATATTTACGATGCGCAACCGCACGCGGCTCCCCAGGCGAGCTATCATGGGCGTAATCGCAGGTGCCGAAACTCCGTTGAATGTCAGCCAGTTGAATTCCATCGCCGCCGTATTCGGGACGTTGTTGTTCGGCAAGACGGCCCACTCCTGCAAGATCATTCCAAAATCATGATCTGCCCGCGGTTTGTAACTCCTTTCGGGATGCGCCACAAAAAATCCAATCATGCCCATCATTTCCTGCATCGCTCCGTGGGAGTGGTAGAAGAACGTCCCCTCCTGATGCACCGTGAATTCGTAAACGTATTTTTCGCCCGGCGCGATAGGCTTCTGGCTGATCCAAGGCACGCCATCCTGCTCGATGGGCACTTCGAGGCCGTGCCAGTGAATCGAAGTGGCTTCCGGCAGTTTGTTTTCAAACACGATGCGCACGCGGTCGCCCTGCTGCACTTGAATCGTCGGCCCGGGACAGCTTCCGTTGTAGCCCCACGCATCGATGGTCTTGAACGGCGCGATTTTCCGCTTCACCGGCTCTGCGACCAGCTTGAAGACTTTCACGCCGCCATCCATTTCGTGGGGCAAGTCCGCCACGTCCGGTGTGACCATCGGCAGGAACGGGTCGGGCCCTGCCGACGGCGCTTCCTTTTTCTTATGGTTGCCATACGGACTGTGGTGGCGCCCTTGTTCAATCGCGCGCGCCGCTTGTGGGTCGCTTAACTGCGTGTCGCCGCGCAAAGCCTCCGTCAATCCCAGAACTCCCGCCCCAAAGAAGGCCGCATCCTGAAAAAATCTTCTTCTCGTTCCGCTCATTCTTGCCTCCCTGATTGCTATTCACACTGTTTGCGATTTGGGTTGGTCCACAATTCCCGACGAATCTGCCCTTCTTCGAGTACAGGCAGGGCTCGCATTCCGAGGCGGGCCATTGTTCTCAACGCGCGGCGATAGCGTGACGCTCACGCTCTGGATGAATGGACTACGTTTGGTGGATAGATTCGGAGGAAGAACTTCAGATGCGAAGAATCGTGGTCAAGAGAAGGGAATTCGCTGACTCTATTGGAACTCGATGCACGACCCAACGCTCTGGGCTTGCATGCAGGCCAGCAAGGCTCTGCGCGGACGAGCCATTGATAAGCGCTTGCGCGGGATCGTTCCGTAATTCCGGCGAAAGCAAGGATTGCTCGCCGGCCTTGACGAGCACCGCGGAAAATTCGGAAGCGCCGCAGGCCTTATTCGGCGCAACAAAACGTTCGCTGCCGCCGGCTCCCATACTGGGCATCTCGTGGCACTGCCCTTGTCCAGCACCGGGAGGACAAATCTTCGCAGCGCAAAGCGGTGCGCATACGGGCGCGATCGCCAAAGCAAGCCCTGTCAGGATGGCAAGCACGGTTATGTTTACCGGCCGAGCACGAACTGGAATCGGTTGGTTCACTCTTTCTTCTTTACGTGTGGCAGTTGCTTTCAAGATTTCAACTCTCTGAACGGTGGCGTGCCAAACTGAAAAGCAATTCTCGCCATCAATTGGGGGCATCTTTGTGTTCGCCAAAAAGCCAGTTTCGCACACCTTTTGGCAATTTTGAAAATCGACCGAGCCCAGCCATGGCAGCTACAGAGGATGCAGCCCAAAGCAATCGATAGGCGACCAAACCCAATACGAAGAGGACCGTGAGTGATGTGGCTATCAGAGTTGACTTATCCATAGCGCACCTCGTAGCTAGTGTATCACCGTCTTGCGAGTCTAATACCCGTGCCCGCTTGAATCGCTTTCGACTTCCACTTTCCCTGCAAATGACCGGTACACGAAGGTGAAGTAAGCCGCGGCAAGAATCATTCCGACAATCCACCAAATGACTCCGACCTTCAATCCATACGCTCCGGCTTTCGCGCCGTTCACCGTCAACGAATACACCGGATTCCGAGCGGGTAGGATCATGGGATAGACGCCGAACACCACGCTCGTCAACATCCCCGCGAGATACGCGCTTGAAGCGAAAAAGGCTTTCCGTTCCTCGCGCTTCCTCAATTCAAACGCCACGCCCGCAAGCCCCGCGACCGCCAGCAGCGGCAACGCAAATCCCCACGGCCAGGTGACGAAATTTTCCTTTACTT
>DATEWL010000574.1:0-5808 GCA_035258025.1 Candidatus Acidiferrum sp.
ATTGAAAAGAATTTGGCGCGGTTGGTGGAAAAGGGGGTGATCACTGCGGCAGCGCAGGGTGAGATTCGTGGGCGGTTGCGCGGGACCACAGTGATCGAGGATTTAAAGGATTGTGATTTGATCATCGAAGCGATCATCGAGCAACTGCCGGCGAAGCGCGAGCTTTTTTCCGCGCTCGAACGGCTATGTCCGCCTTCCACGATTTTTGCGAGCAACACTTCATCGCTGACAATCACCGAAATCTCAGCAGCGACAAAGCGGCCGCAGCGGTTTGTTGGCTTGCATTTTTTCAACCCGGTGCCGGTGATGAAGCTTGTCGAAGTGGTGCGGACGATTGCGACGGACGCGGACGTGTATGAAGAAATGGTCGCATTCGGGACGAAGCTCGGAAAGACGGCGGTGAGAGCGCACGACTCGACGGGATTTATTGTGAACCGGTTACTGGTGCCGTATTTACTGGACGCGATTCGCGCTTTGGAAGAAGGCGTGGGTTCCATTGAAGACATCGACAGTTCGATGAAGCTGGGTTGCGGGCATCCGATGGGGCCGCTGACTTTGCTGGATTTCGTGGGATTGGATACGACTTATTACATTTCGCAGATTATGTTTGAGGAGTTTCATGAGCGGCGATTTGCGTCGCCGCCTTTATTGAAGCGCATGGTTTTGGCGGGTTGGAACGGGCGGAAGTCCGGGCGGGGATTTTATGATTACTCAGATCCGGCGAAGCCTAAGGCGATGAAGTTTTAGCAGCTCACGGCGCACGGCTGAGATAGAGCATAGGTTTTTCTTAACGCAGAGTTCGCAGAGGACACAGAGAAGAAGATGGCTTACGAGAATTTGTTGTACGAAAAGAGAGATGGGATTGCGTTTGTTACCTTCAACCGGCCGAAGGTTTTGAATGCGCTGAACCGGACTACGATGGAAGAGTTACAACAGGTGCTTTTGGATGCGCGCAGAGACGACGCGGTGCGCGTGTTGATTTTGACCGGCGCGGGGGAAAAGTCGTTCGTGGCAGGAGCTGACATTGGGGAGCTTTCGCAGCAGACACCGGTGAATGGAAAGGAGTTTTCGTTGATTGGGCAGGGCGTGATTCATCTGCTTGAGACGATAGGCAAACCTTCCATTTGCGCAATCAATGGATTTGCGCTGGGAGGCGGTTGCGAAATTGCTCTGGCATGCACCATTCGAATTGCGAGCAAGGCGGCGAAACTCGGACAGCCGGAAGTGAAGCTGGGGATCATTCCAGGATACGGCGGAACGCAACGGCTGGCGCGGCTTTGCGGCAAAGGCGTGGCGCAGGAGCTTTGTCTGACGGGAGAAATGATCAGCGCCGAGGAAGCGCTTCGCATTGGGCTTGTGAATCATGTTTACGAGGCGGCGGAACTTTTGCCTGCGGCCGAGGCTTTGGCGAAAAAGATTATCGCGAATGCGCTGGTCGCGGTGAAGTACACCATGGAAGCGATTGAGCGCGGGATCGAGATGCCTCAGGAGGAAGGGCTGTTCCTCGAGGCGACGCTTTTCGGTCTGGCTTGTGCGACCGAGGACATGCGCGAAGGCACGAAGGCGTTTTTGGAGAAGAGAGCGGCGAAATTTGTGGGAAAGTAGCTGAAGAAAGAAACGAAGAAAAGAAAGAAAAGAAAGAAAAGGAAGAGAAAAGATAACGCAGAGGCGCAGAGTTAGCAGAGTTTCGCGGAGAATGGGAAGCAGGCCGAGAAATGCAGACGGGAAAGATTGAGGGCGGGTTGAGCGGGGCGGGCTTGCGGTTTGGGATTGTTGTGAGCCGCTTCAATAGTTTCATCACTGAGCGGCTTTTGGCGGCGGCGGTGGATGCACTGGAGCGCGCAGGCGCGGCGAGCAAGGACGTGGATGTCGTGCGGGTGCCGGGCTCGTTCGAATTACCGCTGACAGCGAAAAAACTTGCGGCGACAGGGCGCTACGATGCGCTGATTGCGATTGGATGCGTGATTCGTGGAGAGACTTCGCACTACGATTACGTTTGCTCGGAGACGGCCCGGGGATTGCAGCTCGCGCAGATGGATTCTGGTGTGCCTATCATGTTTTGCGTGTTGACTTGCGACAATCTTGAGCAGGCTATCGACCGTGCCGGGCTGAAGGGCGGCAACAAAGGATTCGAGGCCGGGCTGTCGGCGATTGAGATGGCGCATTTGTCACGCAAATTGCGCGGCGCGCAAGCGAAGCCGTCCACTAGCGGAAAGCCGCGGCGCAAGTAACGTGTCCCTGCGCACAAAATCCCGCGAGTTTGCGATGCAGATGCTGTTTCAGTGGGACATGAGCGAGCAGGAGCCCGCGAAACTCGAAGCAAAATTTTGGCGGGCGGCGAAAGCAACGGATTCCACGCGCACATTTGCGAACCGGCTTTTCGAAGGCGCCGTGAAAGATACGGCTGCGATCGATGAACTGATCGTCAAACAGGCGGAAAACTGGCGGCTTGAAAGACTCGCGGTGATCGACCGCGCGATTTTGCGGCTGGCGATTCACGAACTGCGGACGACGGACACACCTCCGAAGGTCATCCTCAATGAAGCGGTGGACTTAGCCAAGAAATTCTCCTCCGAAGAGGCCGGGTCATTCGTTAACGGGATTCTTGATGCTGTTCATAAGTCTTTGGCAACTAAATAGTTAGGGCTGTTTGACTGGCTTGGTCCCGTCACCTATCCTCCCTGCCGCGCAATTCTGCAGTCTCTTGCGAAACTTTCCTTCGGACCGTGTGTTCTGGACTCTCAAACCCGGACAGGTCCCGGATAGTTTTCTTCAGGAGAGAAAACCATGCGTGTATGTAAATTCGTAGTGGGAAGTGTAATTGGACTGATGTTTGCGGGCCTGCAAGCCGGCGGCGCAAATGCTCAAACTTCGGACCCTCCTTCGCAGCAGCAAGACATCAAACAGGACAAGAAAGACATTCGAGAAGACAAAAAAGACCTGAGCAAAGATCGCGCCGACCGCAACGCTGACCAAAAGGACATCAACCAGGACAAGCGCGACATCAAGAACGACAAAAAGGATATTCACCAGGACAATAAGGACATCAACAAAGACAAGCGCGACGTTCATCAAGACAATAAGGACATTAGTCACGATAAAAGCGATTTGAGCAAGGATCGGGCTGACCGAAGCGCGGACCAGCGCGACATCAATCACGAAAAGACCGACCTGAGCAAGGACCGAACCGACCGGAACGCGGATCAACGGGACATCAACCACGACAAACAGGACTTGAAGCAGGACGATCAGAAATACGGGACGAACAGCTCAGAAGCAAAGGCGGACCGCAAGGACCTGAGCAATGACCGCGCAGATCGGAACGCTGATCTTCGCGACATCAATCACGACAAGACCGATTTGAGCAAAGATCGAACCGACCGGAATGCGGATCAGAAAGACATCAACGGCGACAAAAAGGATCTGACCGCCGATCGAACGGATCGCAACAAAGACGTCAAGGACCTCAACAGCGATCGCAAAGACCGCAATCAGGACGTCAAAGATCTGCACGCCGACCAGAAAGACCTGAACCAGGACCGCAAGGACCACAACAAAGATCAGAAGGACATCAACAAGGACAAGAAGGATCTCAAGACCGATCGCAAGGACCTGAAGAAGGATCGCCGTGCGGCAGCAGCTCCGGCTCAGCGAAAACACTAACTAAAGGAAAGCACGGCACTGTGTATACGAGAGGGCCGCTCAGACGGTTTTGGGCGGCCTTTTGCTTGGACTGTTTTTGAAATGAGCAGCGAATCAGACGCGGATGGTGCCTTCGAAGACTTTAACGGCGGCGCCGCTGACACGCGGTACTAGTTTTTTGCCGCGCTGGGTGACTTCCACTTCGATGTGGCTGGGACGGCCCATTTCTTCGCCTTGAAGAATGCTGAGCGTGTGGCCGGCGGCGAGCTTGCCATGCTTCACGAGATAGGCCCCGAGCGAACCGGCAGCGGAGCCGGTCGCGGGATCTTCGTAGATTTCCCAAGGCAGCATGCCGCGCGAGAAGACTTTGCTAGCGCCGCTGAGCGCGAAGCAGTACGCCATCGTCGAGTTCTTGCCGAGAAGCTTGCGCAGCTCAAACATATTCATGGAGATCTTGCCGAGCGCGGCGCGATTCCTGAGCGGCACCATCAGATTGAATATGCCTGTAGAGACGCACTCGGGTTCGAGATGAGGATCGAAGTCTTTCGGAGTCAAGCCAAGTGATTTAGCCAAAGCAGCTTTCTTAAACTTGATAGGACGGAATGCAGCTTCGGTCTGCGTCATGGTGACGCGCTGCGGACGACCATCCTTGAAACGAATCTCGACGGGAAGGACGCCGGCACCCGTTTCCTGCATCACGTGCACGCCGCCCTCTTGTGCGGGAACGACGCCCAGCTCGGCGAGAAGGAACCACGTGCCAACGACCGGATGGCCGGCAAGTTTGAGCTCTTCGCGCGTGGTGAAGATGCGCAGACGAGCCAGTGCGCGCTCGTCGGTCGGCTTTTGCACGAAAACGGTTTCGGCGAGATTCATCTCGCGCGCGATGGCTTGCATCTGGTCATTCGAGAGACTATCGCCATCGGTGAAGACGGCGAGTGGATTGCCTTCGAAGCGCGAGTTCGTGAAGACGTCGAGAGTGTAGAAGCGGTGTTCCATAGGGTTGTGAGCCGTGGCCGGAGCTAGTGCGGAAATCAGATGCGCTCGAGCTGGGCGACAGTCCTTTCGTTGGTGATGTTTCCAGTGTTGAGAGTGGATTTCGGCTCAATCAAAACGAGGTGCACTTCTTCGTCCGCAACGGGGCAATGCTCAACACCCCGAGGAACGATGACGAATTCGCCCTCACGGACGATTGCTTCGCTATCGCGGAATTTCATGCGCAACGTGCCTTTAACGACCAGAAAAAGTTCATCTTCATTGTCGTGGTGATGCCAGATAAATTCACCTGTTAGTTTTACTGCTTTCACATGGCAATCGTTTACCTCGCCAATAACGCGCGGGTTGCAATAGTCCGAGAAGAGACTGAACTTTTCCTTCAGGTTGATCGTTTCCATGTGCGCACCTACAAAGCCTGAACAAGTTTTGCTACGGCATCGAGAACACGCTGCGTCGTTTCTTGCTTCGACGTCTCGCAATAAACGCGAAGCAAATTCTCTGTGCCGGAAGCGCGAACTAACAGCCAGCCGATTTCGCCGAGATAGACTTTGATGCCGTCCATGTTTTCACGGCGCGCGATAGGCCAGTCAAGCAAGGTCGTCGTTTTCTCGCTCGAAAAATACGCGACAGCTTTTTGTTTCTGTGCCGGGGTGACGTCCAGATCGACCCGGCCATAATGGAATTCGCCAAACTCGGCATATAGGGTGCGAAGCATGTCGCCCAGCGACTTACCGTGCCAGGCCATTAGCTCAGCAAGAAACAGCGCGCAAACCGTCGCGTCGCGTTCGGGTAGATAGAGGCTCGTGCCGATGCCGCCGCTTTCTTCGCCGCCGATCAAAATGTTTTGCTCCAGCATAAGCTCGCAAATATATTTGAAGCCGATCGGCACTTCGTGAAGCTTGCGGCCGAACTTGGCTGCCAGCTTGTCGATCAACTTGGTTACAGAAAAAGTTTTTGCGATGTCTCCAGGGAGATTGCGAGTGCCTGCAAGGTGCCAGACGAGAAGCGCGAAGATCTGGTGCGGATTGACGAATGAGCCGTCGCGGTCGACGGCGCCGATGCGGTCTCCGTCGCCGTCGGCGCAAAGGCCAGCGTCATAATTGCCGGCGAGCACGGCTTCCTGCAATGGCCCGATGTGCGGCGGAATGGGTTCCGGGTGGACTCCGCCGAACC
>DATEWL010000575.1:0-2132 GCA_035258025.1 Candidatus Acidiferrum sp.
CGCTTGGCAGCACGGGCACGTCACCTGCAGATTGTCCGGTTCCTTCTTTCCCATAAGCGCATTCTACGCCATTTTACCCGCAACGGTCACCGCCGCGCCGCCTCCAAAATCTGCCCAGCCCAAAAAAGTAGGGACACGATATATCGTGCCCCTACGGTCAAAATGCCCGCCACTATCTTGTGTCTACGCCTTGGCTGGATTCTCCCCGCGCGTAAATCCCGGTGCTGGCCGCAATTCTGGCCGCACCACTTTAGGATCCGTGCTCGGCGCAGCCTGTGCTGGAGGAGGAGGCGTCCGCGGCTTTTCCGGCAGTGGCTTGCCTTCCATCAACATCTTCACTTCGTTCGCGTCGATCACCTCGCGTTCGAGCAATGCCTGCGCAATCCGCTCAAGCGTCTCGCGATTGGTGGAAAGCAGCCTCTTGGCATTCTCGTAGCCGCCGTTGACGATCCGCTTCACTTCCTTGTCGATCTGGATCGCCGTATCTTCCGAGTAGTCGCGATGCTGCGTAATTTCGCGGCCCAGGAAAATCGCCTCATCCTTTTTGCCATACGCCAGCGGCCCCAGTTCGCTCATGCCCCATTCGCAGACCATGTTGCGTGCCAGGTCGGTAGCCCGCTCGATGTCGTTGCCAGCGCCGGTGGTAATGTGTCCCAGGAAAATCTCTTCCGCCGAGCGCCCGCCCATCAACACAGCGAGCATGGCTTCGAGGTATTCCCGCGTGTAGGTGTGCTTGTCGTCCTCTGGCAGCTGCATCGTCAAACCCAGCGCCATCCCTCGCGGAATGATAGTCACCTTATGCACCGGATCGGCTCCCGGCGTCATCGCCGCAACTAAGGCGTGTCCAGCTTCGTGATAAGCCGTGTTCTTCTTTTCTTCGTCAGAGAGAATCATCGACTTCCGCTCGACGCCCATCAACACCTTGTCTTTGGACATCTCGAAGTCGACCTGCATCACGAACTTGCGGTTCTGCCGCGCGGCCCACAAAGCTGCTTCGTTCACCAGGTTCGCAAGGTCCGCGCCAGAAAAGCCCGGCGTGCCACGCGCGATAATTGACAACTCCACATCATCGGACAGCGGCACTTTGCGCGTATGCACGCGGAGAATTTCCTCGCGGCCCTTCACGTCCGGCCGCGCAACTACCACGCGCCGGTCGAATCGTCCAGGACGCAGCAACGCCGGATCTAGAACATCGGGTCGGTTCGTCGCTGCAATCAAAATCACGCCTTCGTTCGATTCGAATCCGTCCATTTCGACCAGCAGCGCATTCAAAGTCTGCTCGCGCTCGTCATGTCCACCGCCGAGGCCCGCGCCGCGGTGCCGTCCGACAGCATCAATTTCATCTATGAAAATAATGCAAGGTGCGTTCTTCTTTCCTTGTTCGAACAAATCGCGTACGCGGCTCGCGCCGACGCCCACAAACATCTCGACGAAATCCGAACCCGAAATCGAGAAGAACGGAACATTCGCCTCGCCCGCGATCGCCCGTGCCAGCAGAGTCTTGCCCGTTCCAGGAGGCCCGACCAGCAACACGCCCTTGGGAATGCGTCCGCCCAGCTTTTGGAATTTCTGCGGGTCTTTCAAGAACTCGATGATTTCCTGCAACTCTTCCTTGGCTTCGTCCGTTCCCGCAACATCCTTAAAGGTGGCTTTCTTCTGTTGCGCCGATAGCAACCGCGCGCGTGACTTGCCAAAGCTTAGCGCTTTGTTTCCTCCGGCTTGCATCTGCCGCATCAGGAACAAACAAAAACCCACAAGCAGGATCAGAGGCGCAGCGTTCAGCAGGATGAGGATCCAATCTCCGCTGCGAACTTCCTTCATCCCCTTGATCACTGCTCCCTTGTCTTTCAGTTCCTTGACGAGATCCGGAGCCGCTTCTTTGAAAACCGTCACGGTGAATTTACGGTTCGGTGGACGAAGGTATTCTCCCTGAACTTCGTAGCTATTTGGTGAGAGGTACAGCGTCACTTCCTTGACGTCTCCCGCTTCTACCTTGGCCATGAACTCGGTGTAGCCGGGGGTGTCTTCCCGCGCTTGGCTTCCATTCGCGGACACCAGCTTCCACAGCATCACGCCGAGAAACACGATGGAGATCCAGAAGAGAATTGTTTTTGCCGTAGAACTGGAATTCA
>DATEWL010000576.1:0-10309 GCA_035258025.1 Candidatus Acidiferrum sp.
ATTTGCAGGCGGAGGGTCACAGTTGTTGCGTCAGCTTTCGAAAGGCTTGGACTACCCAACGGAAGGCGATTGCGCAGGGTTGAATGAAGGCGGGTTTCCGGCAAGTGGCTAAGAAAAATGGCGCGCCCGGTGAGGGTCGAACTCACGACCTACAGCTTCGGAGGCTGTCGCTCTATCCATCTGAGCTACGGGCGCACTGTTGCGTTTCACAAGACGGCGGTGGGAACGCTCTCACGGTAAGACTGCCGCTTGCGTCATCATTTTAACGCTTGAGCGCATTCCGCGCCAGAGAGCTTTCTACGGCGCCTTCCAGTGTGCGTGCTCGCGGACGAAAGTTCTCTGATTTAACCCTTTGCCCGCGTCTTAATTTCGTGCGCGAGCTTCTCAATTTCTTCCGCTTTCTTCAACATCGCCAGCGAGAGCACTTGGGAGGAGTTCGTTTTCTCCACTTCCGTTTTCAGGTCCATTGCGAGCTGGTACAGCTTCTCGATGTTCTTCTTAATATCCTTTTCGTTGGCTTCGAGGATTGCTTTCGTAGGCGATTTCGCCGGCGTCGGGTCAGAACTTTCCGGTTCCTGATTGGGGTCGACAGCTGGTGGCCGGCCCGTTGGTTTGGCTTGGCCACCTAGACTCTCCGTGCGCATGACTACAAACGTCCCTGCGCCGGCCAACATGGTCAAAAACCCTCGTCTCGTGTCAAACATACCCACCTCCACCCCAATGCCATCGGCTCTAGACTGAACTTGCCGCCGCCGCGCATCCCCGCTCGTCCAATGTTATACTTTCACTCCCGAAAAAACGATGACCAGTCTCCCCATTCACTGGCCCGAAATCACGTTAAGCGCCATACTTGACCTCGTCGCCATCTTCCTCATTGCACTGCTAATCAACCGGTTTCTCCGCATGATGACCAATCTGATGATCAAGCCGGCCGCCACGCAGAGCCGGGCCGCGCAAGTCCGCGAACAGCAAACCCGTACGCTCACCAGTGTGCTCTATGGTTCCTTAAGCAAGGTTGTCTGGTTCGTGGCGTTGCTGACGGCGTTAGACAAAGTCGGAATTAATCCCATTCCGGCGTTGACGCTTGCAGGCTTGGCCAGCGTCGCCGTGGGTTTTGGCGCGCAGAATCTAGTCCGCGACCTGATTACCGGCTTCTATATCGTGCTCGAAGACCAATACGTCATAGGTGATACAATCCAGGTTGGAGACACGACCGGACGCGTCGAACATTTGACGTTGCGGCGCACCGTTTTGCGCGATGCCCGCGGGGCGCTGGTGACCATTGCCAACGGCGAAATACGCACCGTGAGCAATCTCAACCGTGACTGGTCGCAGGCATTTGTGGACATATCCATCGCGCCCGAAATATCCCTCGAGAAAACCATGCATGCGTTGGAAGTCGCTGCCGCGGAAATGCGCGGCGATCCGTCGTGGTCTCAGGCGCTCGTCGATGGCCCGCGCATTCTGGGCGTTCAGGCGTTTGACCGGTCGGCCTCCACCGTACGGTTACAAGTGCGCACAGCGCCGACACGGCAGGACGAAGTCTCCCGCGAACTTCGCCGCCGCATTCAAATCGAATTTCAACGCCAAGGCCTTCCGCTTTCCACGGTGCAACGCGTCGAACTGGCGAGCGCCTCTCCTTCTCCGCAAGAGACACCCAAGCCAGAGCACCAAAGTTAGAGCAAGGAGAACCCGAAATGAGCCAAGTTACGTACGAAGAAGTAAATCTGATGCTGAAGCTGTATGAGATGAGACGTGAGCCGAGGCTGCGACAAGCGCGCGGCTGGTTCCTGGAAAACTTTCATCCCACGTCGCCCGAGGACATGATCCAGAAGTTTCCGCAGGGCGGCGAAGAAAACACGTTCATACGCATGGTCATCAGCTATTGGGATATGGTGGCCAGCATTGTCAATCGCGGTTTGATCAACGATGAGCTTTTCTTCGAGAGCAATGGAGAGATCTGGGTCGTTTGGGACCGCATGCACACGATCGTGCCCATTTGGCGATCCGCGTTCAAAAATCCGCAGTTGTTTTCAAACATTGAAGATACTTGCAAACGGCTGGAGGCCTGGCGCGAGAAGAAGGCGCCAGGATCAAGCGCCGCCATGCGGCAAATGATGGATCAAGCCCGGCAAAAATCCAGCAGCGTTTGAGTTTTTCTGCATCTCGAATGGTGCATCCCTGAGAGCTTCCTCAACGCCTGCGCCGTACGGCTTGCGGCATCATCTCGTGTGGCGCTTCCACCTTAGCTCCTGGCTGGGCCATCCGAAGACAGTCGCGGCCGGCTGCTTTTGCTTCGTACAGGGCGATGTCAACTTCGTGTAACAATTCCTCCACAGGTTTCTGCCCCCATTCGGAGCTCAAGAGAACACCAAAACTCATCGTGAGAGTAAGCGGGCCCTTCGTGGTTTGCATCGGACGATTCGAGATGGACTTGCGAATCTCTTCCGCTCGTCCGGGCGCGTAGGATGGATTGCAATTACTTAGGACAACGAGGAATTCTTCCCCTCCATACCGGCCTACGAAGTCATAGGAACGCACCGACTTGAGAAGGCGGCCAGCAATTTCTATAAGGACTTCGTCACCCACGACGTGACCCAATGTGTCGTTCACACGCTTAAAGTGATCTACATCGCCCAGCAGGATGGCGGTGGATTTTTGCTCGCGGTGCGAGCGGTGCAGCTCCCGCACGAGCAAGTCCATAACAGCGCCACGGTTGAGCAGGGAGGTTAACTGATCGTGGGTGGCTCTAAATCGCATGTTCTCCCGGGCTTCCACGAGGCGGTCTTCCAAAAGCAGAATGCGCTCTCCCACGCGCAGCCTAGCGCGTAATTCCTCGGCATTAAACGGCTTTGTCAAATAGTCGTCGGCTCCAGATTCGAGGCCCAGCACGGTTTCTTCTTTGGAGCCCTTGGAGGTTAGCAGCACCATGTAGGCGTAGGGCTGCTCGGTACGCGTCCGAACCGCGCGGCACACGCCGGGCCCGTCCAGCTCCGGCATGATCCAGTCGAGCAAAGCTAGTCGCGGTCCATTCGGCTTGCAAAGTTGTTCCAGGGCTTGCTTGCCGTTCTCCACTGCGATGACTTCGTAGCCCGCGCGATCCAGCGTTTTTTCGAGCAATCGACGCGAGAGCGCCTCATCGTCAGCAATCAAAATCTTCAACGCCGCACCTCCGCCACGTACGCATCTAATTCCGGCAAGAGACTCTCCGCTTCGCTTTCCAGGGCCTTGAGGGCGCTTTGCAGCGAGGCTGTTTCTCCAGCGGAAGATAGGACCTCAAGTTTTGCTGCCGCGGCAGTTGCGCGTATTGCCCCCAGACTGGAGAGCATGCCCTTGAGGGTGTGACTCAATCTAGCGCAGCTTTTCAGGTCCTGGGCGGTTACAGCTGTCTCCAGGGACCGCATCGTTCGGGGAAAGTCCTCTTTAAAGATAGTGAGGAGTTCTCGTAGAAGAACCTGATCATTGTCGACGCGCTCAAGGAATTCATCCACGTTCCAAACCAGTTCTGAATGACCTTGTTCTTTTTCACTCATCGTTACACTTTCCTGTTGGCGAGCGAGGCCAAACTAAACGAAGCTCAGATCACGATCTATGGAGGTATCTGCTCCGGCCATTGAGGAATGGCAACCGCTGGAGCATAGCTTGGGCACAAATAGCCCGAAGATGCCTCACACTCAGTTGCGAGCACCCCCAAAGCCCTGGGCCGGTTGTGAAGCACAACGACCTAATGTCGTTGGGGCAAGACTGAGGCCAGACATGTCCTATGCGGCGGTGGTCAAGCTATTGAAAAAAGATATGTTACAGAGTTCAAGGCTAGCGGGAGGAACAATAGAATTCCCAGGTTGGGACAAACACAGCGAACCATTTCACTCTGGAACAGATTGAGTGTATTTCGTTTTGAGCTTCTGCGCCGACCTCCGCTTCAAGCTTTTGCGGGAGGCAGCCCGTTCGGTATAAGCGGAAGTCCGCGAAGCCGGATCCCAGTGGCGTCAAAGATAGCATTGCCGATGGCGGGGGCGACCCCCATGATAGGTGTTTCGCCCGCGCCCGCTGACGGAAGATCCTTACGATCGAGAAGGACGGCTTCGACATCCGGTACGTCGCGGAAACGCGGCACGCGATAGCGCGAAAAACGAGGGTTTGTGATGCGGCCATTTTCGAATTCAATCGCCTCGAAAAGCGCACCACCCAGTCCCTGAATATTTGCGCCGATCACCTGATTGCGCAAGCCATCGGGATTTACGATCGCGCCGCACTCGAAGGCTGTAGTAACCCGCACGACGCGCACAGACCCCGAAGAACGATCTACCGCAATTTCGGCACACGTCGCCACGTACCCGCCTTTTTCGAGACCGCCCGCAATACCGAATCCCTGCCCCTCCTGTGATTTCTTGCGCGGCCAGCCAAACGATTTTGCCGCTGCTTCCAGCACGGCGCGCAGTCGGGGATCTGACAGATTTTTCAGACGGAAGTCGAGCGGATCTAACTTCGCAGTGCGGGCCAGCTCGTCCATGTGGCTTTCTCGCGCGAAAAAGTTCGAGGTTGCGGCGAGGCCGCGATAGGAACCGCTGCGCAACGGGCACTGCGTGGAGTGAAATTCGATGTGCTGGTTGGGAACGACGTACGGCGTTTCAATGGCGGACATTCCCGAATTGTAATTGTGAAATTCCCAAGCCGTCAGCGTGCCGTCCGCAGCAATTCCGCTTTTAATTTCCATCACGCCTGCCGGACGAAAGTAAGCCCAGGTGAACTCTTCTTCTCGCGTCCAAACTACCTGCACGGGGCGCCCGGCAGCGCGCGCCAGCCGAGCGGCTTCCAGCGCGGCGTCTCCCGTGTGTTTTCCGCCGTAAGCGGAGCCCGTGTCCGGCACAATCACACGCACGCTGTTTTCCGGAACGTGAAAAACACTGGCAAGTTCATCGCGTACGGCAAAGGGACGCTGCGAGCCAGTCCACACCGTAAGCCTTCCGTCTGACCATTCGGCGAGTGCTGCGCGCGGCTCGAGCGGAGCGTGCGCGATAAACGCGACCGTGTATGTTGCGTCCAAACGATGTGCTGCTGATGCCAGGCCGTCCGCGACGGAGCCTTTGATTTTCCTGGAGCGATCGTCGCTCTTAGCTGTCGCGTTTTGCTTGAGATAAGCAAAAAGGTCTTTGTTTGAGGTCTGGGGAACTTCCTTCCATTCGGCGTGAATGGCTTCAAGAGCCTTACGTGCATCTTGTTCATTGGCCGCAGCAGCGCCGATGAAGTTGCCGTCACGTACAATGACGACACCGTTTATCGATTGCGCAGCCTCCGCATCATAAGCCGTGAGCGTTGCGCCAAACGAGGGCGGGCGAAGCACTTTGCCGTACATCTGGCCGGGTCGTCGAAGATCCGGAGTGTATTGGTGTTTGCCGGTAACGAACGAGCGCGCATCCTTTTTCGGAATGGACTTGCCTGCAACTGTCCACTCACTCGCGGGAGTGACAGGGTCTTCTGCCGGAAGGTTTTGCGCCAGCGTCTTGCCACTGGCCAACTCCGCGTAGCGAAGCGAACGGCCGCTCGCCGGATCGGTAACTTTCGCGTCAGCCGCAATAAGTCCCTCCGGCGCGACCTTCCATTCTTTAGCGGCTGCTTTGACCAGAAGTTCGCGCGCGGCGTTCGCAACGCGGCGAAGCTGGGGCGACATCGTCGGCATCGAGCGGCTGCCAACGGTGCCGAAATCGAACGGCGTCAAGGCGGTGTCGGCAGTCACCATGGTTACGCTTTCAAACGAAACGCGCAATTCGTCCGCAACCGTTTGGGCCAGAGATGTGCGGATGTTCTGCCCGATCTCAACTTTGCCCGTGAATGCAGTCACGTTTCCGTCTTCGCCAATGTGGAGCCAGGCGCTGATGTCGCTCGGCAACTCTTCCTGATGGAAGCCATGGGTGGGGGCAGTTTCCTGCTTGGCCAGCGAATCTTTTGCGACTGCGAAAACGGCAATTCCCGCGCCGAGAAACTTGAAGAAATCGCGGCGCGCCAATTCGAAATGATGCATCGGGCCCGCGCTGAATTCATAGCGCTCGGGTTCCGGCACAAATTTAACCGAAGTTTCGCTCATTATCCGCGTCCGCGCTCCAGCATCGCCATGGCCGCTTGTTGTACCGCGTCGATGACCCGAGGATAGGTCCCGCAGCGGCAAATATTGCCCTGTAAGAATTGAACGATTTCCGCAGGAGTAGGGCGGGGATTCGCCGAGAGAAGGCCCACGCTGCTCATGATCATGCCCGAGGTGCAGTAGGCGCATTGGAACGCTCCTGCATCCAGAAACGCCCGTTGCACCGGATGCAGATGCCCATCCTGCTCGAGACCTTCAATAGTCGTGATGGGTTTTGCAGCGGCTGTATTGACCGTAATCTGGCAGGATCGACGAGGCGCCCCGGCAATCAAGACAGTGCAAGCGCCACACTGCCCCTCGCCACAGCCGTACTTGGTGCCCGTCAAACCGAGTTCGTCGCGTAGCGCGGACAAGAGCGATGTTTCCGGATCGCACAGGACCACGTGTCGCTTGCCGTTGATTTCAAGTTCGATCGGCTTCGCCATCATTACCCCTCTGGCTTGCGTGACCGTGCGAGCCGCGTCGCCGCTCTTCACATTCTACCACGGGGCGATTCTCCGCATAATCGCAGAACGCAACGGGCTCACAACACACATTGCCATCAATACATACTGCGCTCGCCTAAGTAGTTGAGTTTTTGTCCGAGTTCAGTCTTTCTCGTGTAGAAGCGACTCACGCACCCTCTCTAATTCCTCCTTTTTCTCTTTGTCTACGTCAGGGAAGGAGAGATCGAGCTCTTCTAGAGTGGTGATGATCGCGGAGGCCACGATCAGCTGTGTGTACCACTTGTTGTCCGCAGGAACGATATACCAGGGCGAATGTTTCGCGGCCGTATTCTGGATCGTCTCTTCGTACGCTTCCTGATAGTCGTTCCAGAAGCCGCGCTCTTTGGCGTCGGCCATGGAAAATTTCCAGTTCTTTTTTGAATCTTCGAGCCGCTCAAGGAAACGTTTCTTTTGCTCTTTCTTTGAGATGTGCAGGAAAAACTTGCGGATGACCACGCCATTGTGCGTCAGATAATGTTCAAACGCGTTGATGTCCTCGTAGCGCTGCTCCGAGATATGCTTGGTAATCAAAGGGTCCGGCAGTTTCTCGGCTTGCAAGAGAGTGGGGTGCACTCGCACAACCAGAACTTCTTCGTAATACGAGCGGTTGAAGATCCCAATCATGCCGCGCTCGGGAACGCATCTGTGCGCACGCCACAAATAATCGTGATTGAGCTCTTCGATGCTTGGACCCTTGAAGGCATGGACGTTGCATCCCTGCGGGTTCACGCCGGACATGACGTGTTTGATCACACCGTCTTTGCCGGCGGCGTCCATCCCTTGAAGAACGAGCAGTAGCGCCCAGCGATCTTGCGCGTAGAGCTTTTCCTGCAAACTGCTTAGAAGGCCGGCACGGTTTTCGATGATTTTTTCGCTCTGCTCCTTGTTCTTCACCTCACCTGTGTTGCTGGTGTCGTAATCTTTCAAGCGAAATCTTTCGCCCTTTGAGACGCGGTACGCTTCAGCAAGCCGCGCGGCTTCCTTGATCTGTTTTCGAAATTTCATAGTGCTGGGAGTTTAGTACAGAGAAGGCCGCTCAGAACAGCGTGCCGAGGGCCCAGCCGAAGGCAAACAACTTGTTGTGCGCGTGGAACAGCGAGCCGTCCGTTAATTGCAGGAAGCGGTTCAAGCGCAAAATGTTGACTGCATAATAGGCGCGCACGGGAACTTGAATCGCCGGCAAGGTCCACCTTACCTCGATGCCTACCGACCCATGCAATACTCCGTTTGTCGAATTCAACAGCGTTGGACGAGCGTTCCCCATCCAATTGGGAAGCAGCCAACCCGATCCAAGATCAAAAAAGCCCACCGCTTGCGCGCCTCCGCCAAGCCGAACGCGATACTCCGCATTCGCAGCGCCGACCATGTTGGCCCCCGCAGGGAGCGCGGAATAGGTTGCACTCCCGGAGCTCAAGAGTGACGGGACTACAGCGTAAGGCCCCAGCTCGCCCGCGTTGAGGCCGCGCACTTGCGCATCGCCGGAAAAGAGCAGCGCGTAGAGCGGCATGTTGCCCTGATAGCTCCCCACACCGCTGAATGTCGTTCGAAAAGCCCAGGCATTTTGGTGGTTGAAAAACGGATCGGGAAAGATTCGCGCGTACTCCTCATTCGAACGAATCACATTCTCGCTTCCGCCCAGAATTCCGCCTGAAATGGAATTCGCGATGGAAATGCGTTCACTCCCTGTATCGTGCGTCCAACCCAATCCCACCGCGCTGCTGGAAGTTTCTGCACGAAGATTGCTCGATGGCAATCCTGTGGAGGAAGGTGGAAGGGCGAACGAATAATCGGTGTTTGTATGCGAGAGACCGTAGTTCACTGTCAGAGAATCAGTTTTGGTCAAGGGGTAGCTCCAACCGGCGTTCAGCCCCTCGTTCTGCGAAGTGTAGAACGGGCCCTTCACGCTGCTTGCAAAGCGGGGGCGCAACACAGTGTCGAAGACGGAGATGGCCAGCGAGCTGCGCGAGCCGAGAAAACCTTCCATCACCAGGCCAAGTACTATTTGCAAGCAGTCTGGCCCGCCGTCAAGTTGTGCGGAGAGCAATTCCTCTCGCTGGAGAAGATCGAACAGTGTGTAAGCGATCCCCAAAGTATTGCCAAACTGGCCGTGTCCTCCAGAGAACAGCGTGCGCTGCTGGCCCGCTTCCGAAACGCGGATCGTCACATCTGCGGTGTGGGTGATGTCGTCGATGTGGACGCGAACGTCTTCCTTTTTCATTGGATGAAAGTAGCCCGTCTTGGCAAGCCGCGCGAGCCCGTTTTCGAGCGCGCGCTCATCAAACGGGTGTCCTTCCCGCAAACCGATGCGCCGGCGCAAGTAGCGATCGCTGAATCGGTGAAGACCGACGAAATCAATTCGCCCGACGAGATAGGGCGGCTCGTCGCTAAATCCGATTCTCTCGCGCACCAAGTGCGTTTCCGAATCTAACGTGCGCGACGTTTCGACGCTCCGCTCGGCCGCTGACTCTTCGCGCGCACGCTTTGGCTGAATGTCGGCAACCCATGCATGACGCAAATCTTCGAGTGCCTTCGCAGAGTACGCTGAGCCCGACTGCTTCTTCGAATACGCTATGAGCTTGATGCCGTGCTTTCCGCTCGTCGTGGCGAGTTCAGGACTGATGGAAACGGACTCGACGCGATACGTGGGGCCAGCTTCGATGGGCACGACGACTGCGAGACGCTTTCCAGCTGGACGGAATGGCCACAGCGTCCACCAGGCAGCCGTTTTTTCGTACACCGAAGTGCGAACTGTTCCGATGCGCGCCTCGGGATATCCATGGTTTTGATAGTAGATCAGGATTCTTGAGCGATCCTCTTCGAATCCCTCGCGTGTATAGGCATCTTTGCCGCGCCAGGAGGCGAAAAGTGCGCCTGGGGCTGTTCGCTTCATTTCACGGCGCAACAACTCTACCGGGACTTCCGGATGTCCTTCGAAATTGATCCGGCCCACGGGGATGTGGGGCCCATCATCGATTTCGAAACGTACGCGTACAGTGCCGTGTGCGAATTCCTCGCGGCGAATTTGCACTCTCGGCTGCGGATGGCCCAACTCAGCGAGCGCCGACTGGATTGTGTTTGCGATGCGTACCAGCTTTGCGGGATCGGTGGGTTCACCCAATCGCGAGGTCAGCTGCTTCTCGCCGAGGATTTTCTCAATCTGTCCGGCTGACAGCAGACGCGATCCTGTGTATTCAACTTTCGCGAGATACGGAAGCTCCTCCACGCGGAAAATGAGTCGCACGCGCTGCGGTGCAGAATTGCCGATTGACGACGGATCGTTGACGGGTTCCGTTTCCACCACAATCTCGCCGAACCATCCGAGGCGGCCAAGCGCTTTTACATCAGATTCGATGCGTTTCAGGTCAAGTCTTGCGCCTGCGCGGGACGAAATCTTCGCTTGGACCGCATTTTGAGCGATGTGGCGCAGTCCTACGAACACAACTTCATCGATGAAGGGAGCCGAGGCTTCGAGAAGCGCAGAAGCCATGCCACGATTCGGTGAGCCAGCTTCGTTTCCGAAAGCCGCTTGCAATGCGCCCCCGACAAACAACAGTCCGCCAACGCCCGCTACAATGAGCCAACGCACGATCATCCCTCCTTGCACCAGGAGGATGACCTAACGGATGAGCGCCGCCTTCGCGGGGTTGTCTCTTACAGCCAAAGTTTCAGCTGAATATGAATG
>DATEWL010000577.1:0-9461 GCA_035258025.1 Candidatus Acidiferrum sp.
GCTCGAAAGCAGCCCGATGCGCGTAGAAGTTTCGGATTACTTGGTCTTCCTTCGGGGGTGACCTATGCGGGAAAAAGATAGTCACACCCACGAACGCTAACAACGCACACAAGAGCACACTAATGAGGAGACCGGAGCCAAGCAGTTTCAAGGAATCTCGAAGTTGCGAATTGAGACTCACATCGCGCAGTCTGACACGTTGCCCTGTGCCGCAAAAGAGTTTAGGCGGTGGCGGAGGCGGAGGCGGAAGAAGTAAACTCGGCCTCGGCAAGTTTCACCAGAGTGTACAGCGCATGATTCACCGGCGTGGGCACGCCCAGCTCCGCGCCGCGCCGCGAGATGTAGCCATTCAACGAATCGATTTCCGTGCGTTTCCCGCGAATCATATCTTGTGCCGTGGAAGAAAGTGCCTCCGCCATTTGCGTTGCAATCTTGAAGGAACCCGCCAGCGCTACTTGCGGATCTTCAAATCCCGGCAGGTGAATATTCGCTGCCTTCGCAACCACGAGTACCTCGTAGACCACGGCTTCGACAAGTCTCCGCGCATCGGGATTCGCGGCGATCTGTCCGTACTTCGCGCGGGCCAGCGCCGAAATAGCGTTCAAACCACAATTCCAGGTGAACTTTGTCCAAAGCTCGCCAGAGATATTGTCCGAAATGCGGCAGCCAACCCCGACACGTTCGAACAGCGCGGCGAGCCGCTCGCTCTTCGCGCTGCGCGGACCGACGACGAGATCGCCGCGCCCGGAATGCTTTACGCGGCCTGGCTCAGGAACGGCCGCCGAGACGTAGACCGCTGCGGAAAGCGCATCAATGCCCGAGGCGGCGCGAATCTGGTCCGCGTTGTCGACGCCATTTTGCATGCTCACGACCAACGCGCCGGGAGCGAGCAGCGGTACGAGCGCCCTAGACGTCGCCGCATTGCCAGTGGTCTTCACGCAAAAAAGAACGATCTCCGCGCCGCGAACTTCAGCCAACTCGGTCGAAGCTTCGACGCGCACCCTCTCTTTAAATTGCAGCGTGTCGAGAAATAGCCCGTTCTTCTTCACCGCCTCGACAAACGCTGCGCGGCCAATCATCATCACCGGTGCGCCAGCCCTCGCCAGCATCCCGCCGAAGTAGCCTCCGACCGCGCCCGCTCCTATTACGGCAACTCGCGGCCATTTCTGATCAGCTGTCATGCGGTGACCACCGAAATCAAGCGGTCGATGTCGCGCTCGCTATTGTAAAGATGCGGTGACACGCGAATATTTCCTTCGCGCAAGCTTACAATCACATTTTCACTTCGTAGTTTCTCGTAGAGCTCGGCCGTTTTTTCCGGCGACCGTGCCGCGAAGCATCCATAAGCGCCTCGGCGTGCCGCATCCAGCGGGCTGGCCGGAACGCAGCGGTCTTTTGGCAAACGCTCGAACATCAGATCGATCAGTGCGCGATTGTGTTTCGCCACAGTTTCAGGCCCGAGGCGCACTACAAAATCCGTCGAGACATCCATGGCCACAAGATTGAAGTTGAAATAGCTGGCTGGCTCTGCTGTGTCCCACCGCTTCGCCACCGGAGCCGGTTTCGGATTATCGAAATTGAGCGAAGCAAAATTGTCCGAGCCGGCCACAGCCATCCAATAAAATGGCCCTGGCCGCATGTTTGCTATGTGCTCGTTCTTGGCCCAGAAAAATCCTGTGCCAAATGGACTGAGCAACCCCTTGTATCCCGCGCATACGACAAAATCCGCGCCTAGCTTTTCAACATTCATCGGCAGCGTGCCACAGCACTGGCTGGCGTCCAGCAAAAGAAAAGCGCCACGCGCATGGCACGCTTCCGCCAAGCGCGCCGCATCCAGCAGCGAGCCATCATCGAATCGCACCAGGCTCACGGACACGAGCCGCGTTCTCGGCGTCATCGCCGCCAGCAAATCATCGGCGGTGATAAATCGTTCCCGCGGCGCAACGATGTTCAGCCTAACGCCTTCGCGCTCTTCCATCGGTTTCCAAATCGTGTACTGCAGTGGAAATTCGCCTTTCGCCGTAATGATCTCATCGCCGGCCTTCCAGGAGAGCCCATACGCAACCGCGGCCACACCGGTGCTTGCTCCGGTAGTGATCGCAACCTCTTCCGCCTTGCCGCCAATGAGTTTTGCAATCGACGCGCGAATGCGGTTCGGCACTTCGAAGAAAGTCGAGTCCGGTTTGTGATGCGGGAATTTCTTCCACTCCTGTGCCGCTTGCAGCGCGCGCAGCGAGACTTTCGGCATGGGAGATTGCCCCGCAAGATTCAGATAAGTCGCGTCTTCAAATTCGAACCATTCCTGCCGCCAGTCGATGCGAGGAGCGGTGCTTGTAGTGCTCATGTGAGTCTCCTTTGCGGGCCCAGAAGGGATTAGACTCGCCCCAAGCTCCATCGTTTCCAACATCCAAATTGGAATCGCCAGGGTGCTCTAGAAGTGGCCGCGCAGCTCGCGAAATGCCGGAACGATGACAAGCTTCCCGGCGCCCGCCATGACGGGTTCATGTTCGAGCTGCCAGGTATGCTGGTGGGGAATGTAGACGGCATTGAGTCCGATCTTCAGGGCCGGGTTGATGTCGCTGCGCGGGCTGTTGCCGATCATCCAGCCCTGCGATTTCACGATTTTATACTTGCGCACCAAACCGCCGTAAGTCTCAGGATCCTTTTCGCTGACGATTTCGATGAACTCGAAGAAACCCTGCAATCCGGAACGCTCGACCTTTGCGGCCTGCTCAGCGGGCTCGCCTTTTGTGAACAGAATCAGGCGGTGCCGCTCGGTCAGATAAGCCAGCGTTTCCGGCACGCCATCGAGAATTTTAGGTGGCGTGCGCTCCAGTTCCATGACGCGGCCATGAATTTGCGCAAGCGTTTCGCGGCGTACCATCTGATCCGCGAGCTTGAGATAAGTTTCTTCGAGCGAGCGGCCGAAGCTTCGCACTCCGTAGCCGTATTGTCGGATGTTTTTCCGTTCTGTTTCATTCAGGATGTGACGAATATACGCGCGCGTGTAGCCGCAGGGCTCAACGAGGGTGATAAAATCCTCGATGAGCTTTTCGAAAAACACGTTGTTCTCCCACAACGTGTCGTCGGCATCGATCAAAAGTGTGTTGCGTCGCATGGGGACCCGTGTTCAGCAACCTTTGTGAAACGAAAACTGATTCTTACGTCGTTTTACGGCTACGTCAGTCTACCAGCCTCAGAGCATCTTCCGCGATGGCTGCCGCTGCGCCGGGCTTGCCCATGGTTCGCGCGGCGTCGCGCATCCTCGCGAGCCGGGCCGGATCGTTCAGCAATCCCGCGATTTTCCACGCGGCAGCCGGCAAATTGTTGCAGCGAATCGCCGCGCCGGCTTCCAGTAAATGATCGGCGTTGCGTTCTTCCTGCCCGGGGATCGGCTCGATCAGCGCCATTGGCAATGCGCGCGCCAGCGCTTCCGAAGTGGTGAGGCCGCCGGCCTTGCCGACAAGAACATCCGCCGCAGCCATGTACTTGTCCATGTCCGTTGTGAAGCCCACTGGGACGAGCCGCGGAGCGCCACTCGAAAGCTTGCCCGCACCTCTAGAGATTTCTTCCAGCCGCTTGCGAACTTTTTCTGCTTTGCCAGCGATGGCGACAATTTGCCACGGGCGCTGAAGCGCCAGCAAATCATTTACGAGCTGCTCGACCGGTCCGATCCCATAACCGCCCGCAGAAATCAAAATCACCGGCGCGGAAGGATCGAGACCGAGCGCGCGTCGCGCTTCCTCGCGATCCAAAGGCTTGGCAAACAACGGATCAACGGGAATTCCAGTGACGCGCAGCTTTTCGCGCGGAACCCCGATGCGCGCGAGATATTCAGCCGCTTCATCGATGGCCACGTAATAGCGGTCGACCGTGCGGCAAAGCCACATGGCGTGCACGTCGTAGTCGGTTACGACGATGGCATTGTGCGCGCGCAATTTTCGCTTGGCGATTAGCCATGCAACAATCTCCGCGGCCAGGAAATGCGTGGCCACGCACAAATCCGGCTGCACCCGCTTCAGCATTCGAATCATAGGTGCGGTGTTCAGCCGATCCATGGCCAAGCGCCGCCGCGGATGATGCCAAGGCTGATCGAGGCGGTCGTAAAGCACGCCCATCAATTCCGGGGCGCGGCGCACCATGGAAATATAAGCCTTGTCGTAAACGCGCTGGAAAAGCTTGCTGACGTATTCGATTGTGTCTACGTGTTCCACGGCGCAATCGCCTCGCGCAGCGAACGCTTTTTCGAGAGCTTGCGCGGCGCGGACGTGTCCCGCACCGGAAGATGCAGACAAAAGGAGGACACGCGGCTTCGATTTCATCGGCGGCGTACTCCGGCTTTTGCCGATTGCATCACGAAGCCTTGCGGCGGCCAGCAGCAATTTTTTCGAGGACGCCGCGTGCCACGTTTTGCAGCTCGCCAAAACGCGTCAGATAGTCCTGGAATTCGTGATTCAACGTTTTCGCCTCTTCCGGGCCAAGTTGTGTGCGCAGAATCATGTCGCGCAGCTTGACCGGATGCGGAAGAAGCGCGTCTTCCTTTAATTCTTCGAGCGCAATGCTCGCGTCGTAGTGATACATAAGTTCCCTCGCGGAGAGACGGGCCTCGATCGTATAGATGTGGAACCGAAGGCCCAGGCCATTGTACTCGCCGAGCGTGGCCGCAAGCGAGTCTCAGCAAAAATTATGCGAGGACAATCTGAAAAGATTTTTTGAGCGAGCACAGTGCGCGCGAATGGCCGGAATCCGATAAGAACTTATGCAGCGGTAGCGGCGGCAGGCATGAATTCGTAGCGTTCAATTTTCGCGGCGATGCCCATGCGCCCGTTGGAGGTGGGCTCGACGCGCACAATCTGGCCGAGGCAGCGAATATTGACGTCATTCGATTGCGTTACTTGCTCGGGCAGCGTGATCACAAATTCGATTTCACTTCCGATAGCGAATTTGGTTTCAGCCAGGAAGTAGAGACCGCGGTAACTGACGTCCCGGGTTTGCGCCGTGAGTTCGGACCCATGCGGTTCGTGCGGAAGCACGCGTAGCGGCAGCGTCATGTTGAAACGCCTGGCTTCGCGGCGGTCGGCTCCGTCGCTCATTGCTCCTCCCACTCGGGCTGGAATTTCAACGAACGCTAACATCGGCACCGGCAAACTGCAACGCGAAAGTCTGGAAATTACGTCCTAGTACGCGGTTTTGGGACCAAACCGTGTACTTTGAGGTATCTCGTAATTCGAGTAGTACTGTTACTCCCACAGCGCGAGCCCGGGAGTTCGGACTTTTCTTCGCGTTGCGGTACACTCGCACTTCTTTTGACTCAACTTATGAGCGCAAAGCACGAATCTCGGAATTTCTTTCTCGCTGGACCGGCAGGGCGTTTGGAAGCTATTCTGTGGAGCCGCAGCGTGGGTTCGCCGCCGATGGCCGCGGTGGTTTGCCACCCGCATCCGCTCTTTGGCGGCACGATGCACAACAAAGTGGTCTATCAAGCCGCGAAATCGCTGGACGCGCTTGGACTTCTAGTGCTGCGTTTCAATTTTCGCGGCACGGGAATGAGCGAAGGCAAGCATGATCGGGGCGAAGGGGAACGGGGCGATGTTCGCGTGGCGCTGGATTTTCTCGCTGCCGAATTTCCAAGTATTCCGTTTCTCGTTGCCGGATTCAGTTTCGGGTGCTGGGTGGGACTTCGCGTTGGTTGCGAGGATGAGCGAGTTACTTCGTTGATCGGGTTGGGAGCGCCAGTCAACAACGCGGATTTTTCTTATTTGGCGCGGTGCGGAAAACCTAAGCTTTTCGTGCATGGAAGCAATGACATTTACGGTGATCCGGTAAAATTGAACAACCTTGTGGCGTCGTTGCCGGGGGAAAACAAGATCCTTGTCGTGGAAGACGCCGACCATTTTTTCGTAGGTAAGCTCGACCAAGTGGATGCGGCGATCGCGAACTGGATGAACGAGAGGACTTCGGATCGGGGAAAACGAAGTTGAAATCGAAGAGAGATTCCTCTCTGCGCAGGCCGACACGTTCGTAGGAGCGAACGTGAAAGAAAAAGCGTCGGCCTACTCCGCTCGGAATGACAAATTGTGGGGACATGGCGACTAAGCGCCAGCCTGCTCCGCTCGGAATGACAGGTCGTGGCGCGGCTGGCATGGAGTCAGGCGCCCTCGCCGCGGGTGAAGAGTTGGGTGAATTGATCTACCGTGGCGGGCGCGACATTCACCAGCTTCGCGTTGGCGTGGACGTGCTCGACACGCGACATTCCTACCAGAGCCGTGGTGATTCCTGGGGACGACCTGACGAATTGCAGGGCGCGCTCGGCATCATTTTCCAGGCCGAGGGCTTGGGCTACAAACGCCGGTAAATTGCGCGCGACCTGGCCTTGCAGCAATGACGCGCTGGCGACCAGGGTAATTCCCAATTCGCTGGCGGCTTCCATGACGGTGCGGTCGCGGCCGCCGATGGATTGATTGCCGAGTGTAAGCGCTTCCGTCATTCCCAGGTTGAAGGGAAGTTGTATGAAACGGAATCGGTGCTTTTCGCCGGCAATGTCCGCGGCGATTTGCGCAAATTCGGCGAGCTGCATGGCATCTCTTGCTTTGGCTTCCTGGCGAAAGCCGTTCCAGGTGGCCATGCCATAGAACTGAATTTTGCCGGCGTCGGCGGCGGACTCCAGATAGATGAAAGCATCGCGAACGCGCTCGAGAAAATCCGGGCGGGAGACTTCGGTGAGCTGCGTCTCGGGATTGTGCAGGTAGTAGACGTCGATGCACTCGAGCTGCAGATTGCGGAGACTGCGCTCGAGCTGGTTTTCGAGGAAGCGCGGGGTCATGCAGTGGCTGCCGGCGACGATGTCTTTGGGCGTGAAGATGCCCGGCCGGATGTATTCGTGAAGAAAATATTCCGTCGGCTCCTCGGGCATCGAGCCATCGGGAGTCAGATAGCCGCCTTTTGTGCAGACCACTAGTTCTTCGCGAGAGAATCGTTTCGAGGCAAGTTGTTTGATGGCCGCGCCGATGCTGCGTTCGCTTCGCTGGAAGCGGTAGTTGATGGCGGCGTCGATGAAGTTGATGCCACTTTCAGCGGCGGCGACGACTGCGGCGGTGTAACTCGCATCTACTTTTGGATCGGGCTGACCGAGATACGTGCCGATGCCGAGTGAGGACATCACGAGGCCATGGGCTTCGCGAAAGTGGCCGTCGGCGGCGCGTCCGGCGAAGCGATTAGCGTAGCGTTTTGTGGCTTCGAGTGTGGCGGATTTGGTCATGTTGTCCCTTGCGGCGGCGTTTCCGATTCTGTTTTTTCTGGCGCTATTTTTTCCGCCGCGGGCGGTTCGGCGGCCTTGGGTGAGAGGAGCCGCGAACAGGCTCGAAGAATCTTACGGTATGGCCAGTCTTTTTCGCGAAAGAAAATCTCGCCTTCGCGAGGGTTGCTGTAGAACCAGCGGGAGATGAGGGCCAGGTGCTCGCCGAGTTCGTCGCGAGCGGGGGCTCCGGATGACGCGACGAGTTTTTCCGCGCTCTGCGCGGATGCGGACGTGGCCACGGCTTGTTCGGCGTTTTGCGAGGTCGCAGAGCCGCCCTCGAGATAGTCTTTGAAGATGTGTTCGGCGGAGCGGGGTTGGCTGGCGATTTCGGCGAAACGAAGAAAGAATGGCTCGGCGAGGCGGCCGCCATGAACGCCGAAGACGCCAATGGATTGCTCTTCGGCGGAGCGTTGGAGAATTACGGCGTCGAGATTGGCAATGCGACGGGCAAGCTCGGGACGGAAGCGCAACGCTTCGTCGAGTTTCTCGAGGCGCTTGTGGAGTTGCGCGGCGCGCTCGAAATCGAGATCGGCGCTGGCGCGTTCGCGGTCGTCTTCGATGGCGGCGCGGAGCGAGTTGCCGTTGGTGTCGAGGAACTGCACCAGGCGCTGAACCTCGGCGTCGTATTCCTCTTTGGTGCATCCGGCAAAGCACGGCGCGAGGCACATTTTCATTTCGGAATAGATGCAGCCGGGGAACGTGGGATCGCGGCGGATTTTAATTTGGCAGCGGCGGACTTTGAAGAGGTCGAGCGCCTGCTCGGAAAAAGCGAGGGCGGATTTTCGGGAAGAGAAGGGGCCGTAGTAAGCGCCTGCGGTGGGTGCGCCGGTTTCGTCAACGGCGATGCTGCGGGTGACGTAGCAGCGCGGATAGGCGTTCCGCAGGCTGATTTTCAGAACAGCGGGAGGACGCAGGCGCGTGAGTTTGTGATAGCGCTTCGGGAAGACTTGTTTTGCGTGCTGGTAATAGGTCAAGGATTGTTCCAGCTTTGAGCCCGTCAGGCGGTAGCGCACGCCGCGCGCGAGTTCGCGGAGGTTCAGGCGCTTGCTCGTTGGGTCTGCCGGGCCGAGGAGGCGCTGCAAGCGGCGGCGCAAATCCTGCGTGCGAATCAGAAATGGTTCGGCATTTTCGGCGCGCGTTTCGATGAGGCAAACGGCGGGACGAGGGGGAAGAGCTGCGAAGAAATCTTCATCGCGCGTTCGGTCAAAATCCTGGCCGCAGTCGAGTTCGAGCACTTTGACAGGATATAACGGGAACCGGGAAGCCGACAGCTGACAGCTCACAGCCGATAGCGAGGCAACGGATAGCCGGTTCCAGTTGAAGCGGGGAGCCACCCCCTCCCCGGTTTTTTCGTAAGTGCGGATTTTAAAGGGGATAGTGGCTAGTGGGCGACGACAGGGGTCGAGCACATCGGGCGGGGCCGAGGTGCCGGGCACAGAGTTCGTGGAGAAAGATGAGTACACCCCACCCCGGGTGTTTTTTGTAAGAGTGGCAAATACAGGACTTATGCTTGACGCGGCGTCAAGAATCGCGACGAAAGGATACAGAGGGACAGTGGCGAGCGTTGAGTGACGGGTGGGGAGACAAGGACGAACAAGGGAAGACGAGTTGAGATCGGAGTAGGTGGACTGAGTTCGCGGGCGAAACCCTTCGAGGCTCAGGGTAAACATAGAGAATGGTAGCATGGGTTTAGATTACTGTCAAGGTATCAGTACCATAGTCTAATCATTCGAACGTGAGACGCGGAAGTGGAGTGGTTGGAAGGAGTTGGCGGGAATTTGCGAGTTTGGTGAGACAGATTACGTCAGATTCGAGAGTGGCGGAACGCTATCTGGATTCTAGTTGGTCGGCAGGAACGCGAAAGACACCTTTGATGTTCGACAGATCCCGGACGCAGATTTGAATGTGGGTTTTCT
Organism: Candidatus Acidiferrum sp.; assembly: GCA_035258025.1. Lineage (GTDB taxonomy): Bacteria > Acidobacteriota > Terriglobia > Acidiferrales > UBA7541 > Acidiferrum. The sequence continues at coordinate 9,214 of DATEWL010000577.1, forward strand.
CGTAGAAGCCTGAAGTCTCATATATGGGCTTCCCTTCAAAAAAGACGCCTCGAACCGACTCAAACGGCTTCTTGCCGCCACTCTTATTGATCTCGTGGATGTAGTTAATGACGGCGCAGTCTAGCTGACGCTGGAGGAGATCCGCTCCCCCGTGATTTTTCGGCATGGAAAGCTCGCTCTCGTGAACATAGTTCTCGAACATCAGGTACGCGGCCTTAACAAATTCGATGCCAGCTGTGGACGCCAAG
>DATEWL010000578.1:0-2827 GCA_035258025.1 Candidatus Acidiferrum sp.
TGACCGAGTGCGCCGCTCGAATTTGCCAGTCCATTCGGATAATCCCGTGTCGAAGAATTCAGCAATATCCGTGTGGATTCCAACGCCTGCGCGCAGAGGATCACCGCTTTTCCGCGCACTTCCTTGACCTGCCGCGTCAAGCGATCCACATAGGTCACGCCGCGAGCCTTGTTTGGCTCAGTGCCCATGTCTACGTGGCTCACGACCGCGTTGGTGATAAGTGTGCAGTTGCCGGAAGCAATCGCGTCCTTGACAGTCGTAAACGGGCTGCTGAAATAAGAAAACGTGCTGCAACCGCGTTCGCACGGTCCGCAATAGTGACACTGGAGGCGGCCATTGTGATTTTGCGTCAGGATCGCTGTGCGTCCGATGGTGACCGTGTGCCCAAACTTCGCTTTGACGCGTTCTCTGAGCTGAATTTCTCCACAGCTCATTTTCATTGGCGGCAAAAATTGCCCGTCAGGCAGCATCTCGTTTCCTTCCGCCGCCCCGCTGATGCCCACGTACTTCTCCACAATGTCATAATACGGCGAAAGCTCGGCGTAGCTAATCGGCCAGTCGTCGCCATAGCCGTCGCGGCTCGCTGCCTTAAAATCGTTGTCGCTCATCCGATAACTCTGGCGGCCCCAGACCAGCGATCGACCGCCGAGGACGCGCAGCCGCTGCCATGTAAAGGGTTTCCCCGGGGGCGTGCTGTACGGATTCTCGAGGTCGTTCACGAACCACTCGTAGTTGTATTCCATGCAAGCGTAGCATTGCTTCTGCACCGGCCTCGTGCGCACGATCTCAGGGGAATGATCGCGGTACTTCAATTTGTAGGCCGGCATGTGCTCGGTAAATTCTTTCGGACTCACCGCGCGGCCAGCTTCGAGCAACGCTACTTTCAGCCCCGCCTCGGCGCATTGTTTCGCGGCCCAGCCACCAGTAGCGCCTGAGCCCACGACGATAACGTCGTACGTTTTCTGCAGCGGCTCTTGCCCCATGCCAGCCCTGTCATTTGTCCCGGTCACTTGTGATCCCCTTCCGGATGTTCACAGCCTTGATAGGGGCCGTGTGCAAATGCACCGTCCCACCCCAATTCCTTCTCACCAATCTGTGAGCTGTAATACGCGGTCATGATGCGCCCTTTTAGAGTTTCAAAATGAGCATGCCCCTTATCCGGATTTGCATCCGCTTCACCTGTCCAGTTGCTGGCATTCCGCGGATAAGCCAGCGCGTGTAACAAGAGGTCCTGGTCATCTCGCGACAGATAGAGAAACGCCGCTTTGAATCGCCGTATGCTTTCGCTATCCAGATATCCGAGCGAATTCAAAAATGCTTGTTGTGTCTCGCGCGTCTCAGCAGCCAGCACAAGATCAATATAGCGATTCACCAGCGCTTCCTTGGCGCCGGGAGTATCCGTGGCGGGAATAATCAAGTCGCTCAGGACAATCAGCGTTTCGTTCTGGTGCCCATCCAAAAAGAGCGGCTTCCATCCAGGCCCCTCAAATTCCTTCGAGGCGTCCACACCGCTCTGCGCCGGCGTCAATTCGGATGGCTGCGCGGCGCTCTGCGCCGCACTTTGAGCATTAGCAAGCGCTGGGCGTAGTGCAGCCGCAGCACTTGCAAGAACAGTCGTTCGTAACATCTCGCGTCGTTTCATGAACACTCCTCGCGTCTTCTTCTCGTCTACAGCAGCCTACGCCATCGCGTGCAAATAATCATAATCGATCTTGATCGCTTCCATGGCGGATGTCGTGGTGAAAGGCGGTTCCTGTTCGACGTAATACAGCTCGACTTCGGTTTTTTTCGCCGCAGCGAAAATCGGTATGTAATCAATATGACCGCGCCCCAGCTCCGCTGGCTTCGGACGCACACTTTCGTCGAGTCCCACGGAGGGACTCGCGGTAGGCTGGAAATCCTTAATGTGCAACAACCGGTAGCGCTTCGGATATTTCGTCAGGTAGACCACGGGATCGTGCCCAGCCGCAACCATCCAACCGCAATCGAGCTCGAATTTCACGAGCGACGGATCCGTTTCGCGCAATATCACGTCGTAGCCGACTTCGCCGCCGTCCAGCGGTTTAAACTCAAAGTTGTGATTGTGATATCCGAACTGCATGCCAGCTTTTTTCGCCTGTTCCCCCATTTCATTGCAGCGCGCAGCGATTTTTTTAAAGTCGTCTAGCGTCAAGACGGACAGTTGCGCCATGAATGCTTTCGGATCGAACTTGCCCGGTTCGGGAACTTTAGGAAGTGTCACGGACGAGATCACATACTTCGCGCCGATTTCTTTAGCATAGGGTATCGCTTCTTCCATTCCGCCAAAACCCATGTGCAATGACTGGCATCGCAAACCGGCGTCTTGCAAGGACTTCTTGACGTCGGCAGCCTTGCGCTTCGGCGATACTCCCGCTTCGACTTCTTTGTAACCAATCGCCGCGATCTGCCGCAGGGTGCCGTCGTAGTCCTTATCGAGCTCGGCCCCCACGGTGTAAAGTTCCAGCCCGATGGGCTTTCCCAAGGGATTCGCAAACAGCCGAGATGGTCTCCCCAACTCGAACGCAGTCGCCACCAGGGCCCCGCTGCCGCCGATCAGAAGTTCTCGCCTCGAAGGTTTCACGATAGCCTCCTCCATCCGTTCCCGCGATGCAAATCCCAGCCGTGGCAGTTCAAGTGCGGATTCACGGCGCGCAGATTGTACCCGACTTTCTTCGGCTTCGCCGTTTCTTGTTTGAAGCGGATGCCCCCACCCCCCGGTATTTTTTGTAAGAGTGGCAAACAAAAGAGTTATGACTGACATGACTCGTAAGAGTGGCAGCGAAAAGACTTAAAGTAGCCGGATTTT
>DATEWL010000579.1:0-5342 GCA_035258025.1 Candidatus Acidiferrum sp.
CAGAGCGGTGTAAGCAGGGAAGTAGCGGTCCGCGAAGCCGTCCAGTAGCTCAGCGCGATTACGCGAGGCGGAGCCAGCGGAATTGTAAGAAACAAAAACGATAAGTTTTTGCGTGGGCTCCATTAGGAACATGCTGTGGAATGCGATCAAATCTCCGTCATGGCCGATGAAGCGCAGATCATTGCGCCAGGTCTGATAGAAACCCATGCACATGGGCGGCAACAAATCGGAAGTGTCGAACTGTCGTGTCCACATCAGGTCGCGAGTTTCGGTTTTGAGGATTCGGTGCCCGTCGAGCTCGCCGCCGTTCAAAAGCGCCAGCCCGAATTTTTCCATGTCGCCCGCCGTGGAGGAGACTCCCCCTGCGGGAGCGGGCTGGAAGATTTCAAAACCCAGGGCAGGTTTTTCCGTGGTGGCTCTGTATCCGTCGGAGACGTACGGAGCGAGTTCCGCGGTCATGGGTTCGTTGAAGCTGGAATGCTTCATGCCGAGCGGCAGAAAAATGTGCTCGGAAACGTATTGTTCAAATGGCTCAAGGCTGACGCGCTGGACGATATAGCCGGCGAGCCCGACGCCGTAATTCGAATAGGCCGGGATTTCACCTGGCGGATACATGCGGCGCGGTTGATAGGCGATGAGGAAGTCTCTCAGAGACGCGGTCTTTTTTGGGTCAACTATAAGAATATCGTGAAGGACCTCCTCGAAGCCGCCTGTGTGGGTCATCAAATTACGCAGTGTGATGGGTTTTCCAAATGCGGGAGCAATTTTGAAATCGAGATAATTGTTCACGTCGGCGTCGATGTCCAGCTTTCCTTGCTCGGCGAGCTGCATGACGGAAACCCACGTGAAGAGTTTTGAGATCGAGGCCAAGCGGAACATCGTTGTGTCTGGATCGACGGGCGCTTTTTTCGTGACGTCAGCGTAGCCATATCCTTTTTTCAGGAGTTCTTGGCCATCCTTCATGACGAGCACCGTGGCGCCAGCGACGTCGCTGCGCTCCATCTGGAGGGGGACGAGGCCGTCGAAGAATGCTGCAAGATCGGCTTTTTCGAGCGGATGCGCGGCTGGAGGCGGAGTTGTAGGAGATGGCTTTGCCTCGGCGGCTGCGGGAGGCGCGGCATTCTTTATAGGGACCGGCGTTTGCGGAGGAAGCGCTAGCGCAGGAAGCAGGATGCAGAGCGCTGGAAGAAATAAGAGCGTACGAAGCCGGGTCATGTCGCCTCCGAAGGAGAAGAAACAGGGGCACAGTCTCTTGGAAACAGAGCGTATGCGCAACACAAATTTGAAAACTCTCAATAACCGAATGCAGCCAAGCTCGAATTAACCCCGCGTAGAGCTTCGTTTCTAACACAACGCTTATTTGTGGCTTGGTGCTGGGACGATGTGGACCCGCGAAGGGATTGAATTGGTCTGGGGAGAGCAGATATGATGAGGCGCTTCGGGCATCGAGGATGCGAAAGAACTTGGGTTGGGCGCTTATCGACGAGGTCGAAGCGCAAGGGGGAATAAATGAAGCGCATGATTTTGGCTTTGATGATTTTGGCGCTGGCGCAGACGGCTTCCGCACAGGATTGGGCTAAGGCGGCGCTGGCGAAATCACCGCGGCATAGCGAATGGGTGACGGTGAAGCACGACGGCCGGTCCGTGGATACCTTTGTTGTGTATCCCGAGTCGAAAGACAAGCGGCCGGTGGTCATAATCATTCACGAAATTTTCGGATTGACAGACTGGGTGGAAGATTTGGCGGACCAAGTCGCCGCAGCCGGTTACATCGCCGTTGCGCCAGACTTGCTTTCGGGAATGGGTCCAGACGGCGGGCGCACATCGTCGATCGCGGCGGACAAGGTGATGGAAGCCATAAGTAAACTCAATCCGGACCAGGTTACTGCAGACCTGAACGCTGCCGCGGATTATGGCAACAAAATTCCCGCGTCGAACGGAAAACTGTTCGTCGGCGGATTTTGCTGGGGCGGGGGACAGACGTTCCGCTTTGCCACGAATCGTGGCGACCTTGCAGCTGCCTTTGTTTTCTACGGGCCGCCGCCAGATAAGGACGCAATGGTGCGAATCAAAGCCCCAGTCTACGGATTTTTCGCCGGCAATGACGCGCGAATCGGCGCAATGATTCCCGACGCGATCGCAAACATGAAAGCCGCCGGAAAAACGTTCGATCCGGTGACGTACGACGGCGCAGGCCACGGCTTCATGCGCGCAGGCGAAGCTCCAGATGCAAAGGAAGCCGACAAGAAAGCGCGGGCAGAGTCTTTGGAGCGGTGGAAAATCCTTATGGCAAAATAACGCCGGCAAGCGACGTTCATTCGTAACGCAAGGCGATCATGGGATCCACGCGCGTGGCGCGCAGCGCGGGAATGTAACAAGCGACGAGCGCAACGAGCACAAGCATCGTGGAAACTGAGAAGTAAGTGAGCGGATCGTACGGGCTGACGCCCGCGACGAAGTCTCCCACGAGGCTTGCCATACCCAAAGCGAGTGCAACTCCGGCGGCCAGTCCCGCAAAAATAATCAGTAACCCTTGGCGAAGAATCATCTTCAGGATGGAGCTTTGTCCCGCACCCATGGCCATGCGAATCCCGATTTCCTGCGTCCGCTGGCTGACGGCAAACGAAATGACTCCGAAGACTCCAACAAGCGCAAGAATCAGCCCGAGAAGACCAAGGCAGCCCGTGAGTCCGGCAGCGAATTGGAAAAGTAGCAGCCCATTCACGGTGTAGAGCGCCTGCAACATCGGCCGAACTTCGGAAATGGGCATCGTGGGAGCGAGCGCAATCACCTGCTCGCGGATCGAAGTCACGAGAGTCTCTGGCGGGAATGTCGTGCGCACCTGAACCGTGGCCAGCGAACTGTATTGCTGTGCGAATGGAACGTAGAAGTATTCTCCAACAAGCGCGATCATGCTGACGGTTTTGCTGTTCTTCACCACTCCGACGATGCGAAGTGAATGAGCACGGTCACCCGCGATTCGGAATTCATGGCCCAAGGCGCTCTCCTTGGGCCAGAAACGCTTGGCCATTGCCTCGTTAATGATGGCCACCCATTGCGTGTCTTCCTGATCCGCATTGGTAAAATCGCGGCCTTCAAGAAGCCGGATGCGCAGAGTACGGAAATATCCGGGCGAGACCGTATTGAATCCAGCAGACGGCACGGTCGTTCCCTGCGGAACTTCGTATCCCGGAACCTCAAGGAAATCAGAATCGTTGAAATATCCAAAGGGAACCGTAAATGCGGCGCTGGATGACTCGACCCCCGGCAAAGTATCGATCCGCTCGAGCAGTTCCTTGTAAAACTGGAGTCCCTTTGATTTGTCGTAGCCGATGCCGTTAGGATCAAGCGTGAGGTTGAGTACGTTACGAGGATCAAATCCCAAATCCGACCGCTGCGCATACGACAGACTGCGCACCATTAAGCCAGCGACGATAAGAAGCATAAGAGAGCCGCCAACTTGAATGACCACGAGAGCCGAGCGCAATCGGCCTCGACTGCCACTAATAGATCGGCCGCCTTCACGAATGACTTCGATCATGTTTCGTCCCGAAGCACGAAGAGCTGGCACTGTGCCGACGATGAGGCCGGTAAGCAACGCAACACCTAAAGCATAGCCGAACACACGCCAGTCAAATTGGAAGTCGATCAAAATTGGCAGAGTGGTCTGGAGATGAATCGAGCTGAGCGCGCGGCTCCCTCCCAATCCGAGAAGGACGCCGCCGATTCCCCCACATAACGCGAGAACAATACTCTCCGTCAGCAGTTGCCGGATCAAGCGTCCTCGCGTGCCGCCCAGCGCGGTGCGAATGGCCATTTCGCGTTGCCTAGCCGTGGCGCGAACCAGCAGAAAATTGGCAACATTCATGCAAGCGAGAATAAGGACGAGCCCCGCAAGAATCAGAAACAGCGTCGCGATCTTCAAGATGGTTTTATCCGGGTCCGGATTGGGCCGCGAAAATCGCTCCGGATAGACGCCGAGAGTCATACCTTCTTCGCTCTTTGGATTCTGAGCAGCGAGACGGCCTGCGATGACATCCAAAGCCGATTGAGCTGCTTTGATGTGGACGCCCGGAAGCAATCGCGCATACACAAAAGTGCTTCTCAATTCGCGATTGACCGGCGTAGTCCTGTCGTAGGCGCTATCCACCTGTTCCATGCTAAGCGGCATATAGCCCTGCATGTCCGCCATCGAGTAGAGACCATGGAATTCCTTTGGCGTTACTCCTATGACGGTCACCGGATGGCCGTCGTAGGCGACTGTTTTACCGACAATGCTAGGATCACCCGCGAATCGAGTCTTCCAGTAGCTGTAACCCAGGACGACAACCGGGCTGAGAGCCGTCGGAGATCCTTCCGAGGGCAAGATGAAGCGGCCAATGTACGGTTTGACATCCAAGGTGGTGAAATAATTGCCCGTAACGAAGTACACGAAGATGGGCTCGGTCTTTCCATTCACCGTGAGGCCGCCCGCGCCGTAGAGATCACCGATGACGTCGGAGAATACGGAAGTTGCCCTGGGCTTGCAGATCTTCCAGCTCGGGAATGGAGAAATTAATTTGTAGCGGCCCCTTTTTTAGTTGAAAGGCCAGCGTGGTGATCTGCTCCGGATCTTTGACGGGCAGCGGCTTGAGCAAGAAGGAATTCACCATGCTGAAGATCGCCGTGTTAGCGCCAATTCCGAGGGCGAGAGTGAGCACAGCTATAAACGTGAAACCCGGACTCTTCCGAAGCATGCGAAGACCGAAGCGCAGGTCTTGCACCAGATCTTGTATGTAATTGACGCGGCGCGTGTCGCGGCAGTTTTCCTTGGATTGTTCGAGGCCGCCAAATTCGCGGCGTGCTTTGCGGTGCGCCTCCTCGGCGCTCAGACCACTGGCTACGTATTCCCGGATTTTCTGCTCGAGATGATACTGCAGTTCCTCGCTTAGTTCTTGTTCAACCTGGTCGCGATGAAAGAGCGAACGAAGGCGAAGTTTGAAAGTGTTTAGCCGGTTTTGTATGTTCACAGGGCCTCCTTCACACCGCGCTTGCGGTCACTTCCATCTACTCGTGCCTGAGAGCGACCATGGGATCGACTCGCGTGGCGCGCCGCGCTGGCAGATAGCAGGCGAGGAGCGCAGTTCCCACCAAGAGGAGAGATACCACTGCGAATGTAAATGGGTCCGTAGCCTGGACTCCGTACAAGAAGCTCGCCAAAAGGTGGGTGACGCCGAGGGCCGCCACCAAGCCCAACGCAATACCGAGGCCCACAAGACGTGCGCCTTGACCCATCACCATTCCAAACACATTGCGGCCCTCCGCGCCAAGCGCCATGCGGATTCCGATCTCCTGTGTGCGCT
>DATEWL010000580.1:0-6938 GCA_035258025.1 Candidatus Acidiferrum sp.
CCCGCCATGATGACTTGGCTGTTGCCAGCAGCGGTGGTCAAGGTGGAGACGACTTGGAAGATCCAGACACCACTCGAAGGACCGCTGAGAGTAAGGTTGCCAGTTATTCCTAGCGAGGGCTGGGCGCTCGTTGTCTTATAAACGCCCGGGGCGAGGGTTAATCCTCCAATATCCGCGGGAAGGACGGCGCCCCCTGCTGTTCCCGCGGCGTTGTTATACGCCGTGGTCAAGGCACCCTGGGCGCCCATGGCAACTGAATCGCCCGAATGTAGCGTGCCCGTTAAGTTTCCCGGAGGAAATCCAACTATCGCAGTTCCTGCCCAGACGCCAACATCGCCACTGACGTTCGTAGGGGCTGCGGTTGTTGAGGTGTTCGTGACCGTAGAGCCGGCCAGAATTCCGAAGCTGCAGGCCGCGCCCAAGGGGATAGCTCCGCCGGGAGGCGTGCAGGTAGGTGAGGTTGTGAACGTCCACACGAAATTGGCGGCCAGCGGAATACCAGAAGTGTCTTGGGCTCCGGTGGTGATCGTAGCGGTGTAAGAGGCGCTCGGCGTAAGAGCAGTCGAAGGAGTAAACGTCGCAACGTTGGTCGACGCAACGTAAGTGACCGCACCAACAACGGTGGTAGCGCCGGGCCCGATCAAAGTAAACGTCGTGGTGTTGAGGGTCGCGGGGTTCATTGCATGGCTGAAAGTCGCGGTGATAATCGCGGTGTTGGGACAAGTGATGGCAGAGCCGTTCGGCGGAGTTACGGCGGTCACCGTAGGCGGCGGGCAGGCGGCAGAGGCCGTGAAGGACCAAAAGAAATTGGTTGCCAGTCCGTTGCCGTACAGGTCTTGAGCCCCTGTGGTAATCGTGGCGACATAAAGTGCGTTTGGCGAAAGAGCGGCTGATGGTGTGAAAGTGGCAACATTGGTCGTCGCAACGTAAGTGACGACTCCAGCAACGCTCGTCGCGCCTGTGGTCAAGGTAAAAGTGGTGGTGTTGATCGTCGCAGGGTTCATGGCCTTGCTGAAGGACGCATTAATGACCACTGCAGTGCCGCAAGTGAGAGTAGAGCCGGAGAGAGGATTTACAGACGTCACTTGGGGCGGGGTTAGGGGGTTGCCGGGTTTTCCTGCGCCGGGATTCGCGTCCGAATCGCCGCAGCCAGCCATGGCCATGGCTAGCAAGAGGACCGGGATCCAAATTTTGCTGACATTCAATTTGCGCATTAGCTTCTCCTCTTGACCCCGTTACAAGGCGTTCCGTACCACCGGGTGCGGCCCCAGAGACACGCGGAAATTCAGGTTGCAACTACCGCCTATTAAAAAGCTTTAAGGTACCTAGGACTGTGCCAACTCTGGAACTTGGCGTCTGTTCAATATGGTACAGAGCAGACTTACAGTTCTCTGGCGGTCGGGTGTGAACTTCTTTGCAGCTCTTGGAGAATATGCTCGGTGGAGGGAGAGATATGGAGTTCGGAAGACACGAGCTAATGTCTAGAATCGAAAAGCGAGCACGGCCTTTCGAAGGTCAGGTAAACGTGCCATGCCCTTCGGATGGTGCGGCGGAAGGTGGAGAGAAAAGCAGATCCGTCGCGCAAAAAAACGCGCGATGGCGCAGAGATCCTCGCTACGCGCCGAATGACAATTAGGGAACGGGCTATTCGGAGGCGCCTAGTGGGAGGAAGTATTGGGTGCCTTTGACGGGCTCTTGGAGGCGGCGGAGGAGTTGTTGGAGATCTTCGCTGCGCTCGACGAAGTCGATGTCGGAGGTGTTGATGACGAGGAGGTCGGAGGCGGCGTAGCGGAAGAAGAAGTGTTCGTAGGCGGCGGCGACTTCTTCGATGTACTCGGGGGAGATTTGGGATTCCTCACGAGAAGCTTTTTTGGCGATGCGGGAGCGGAGGACTTCGGGCTTGGCTTGGAGGTAGATGACGAGATCGGGAGCGGGAATGTCCGCGACTAGGGATTCGTAGTAGCGGTCGTAAAGTTTCAGCTCTTCGTCATTGAGATTGAGATTGGCAAAGATGCGGTCTTTTTCGAGAAGGAAATCGGAGAGGACGGGGCCAGGAGCTTCGACGGCGAGAGCTTCGCGGATGCGTTTTTGGCGTTCGATCAGGAAATACATTTGGGCGCGGAAGGCGGCGCCGGCTTTTTCTTTGTAAAAATCGGCGAGGAAGGGATTGTCTTCGCAATCGTAGATGCGGCGGGCGTGGAGACGCTCGGCGAGAATTTTGGCGAGCGTGGTTTTGCCGACGCGAAGCGGTCCCTCGATGACGATGAAGCGGGGAGATTGTGGGCCACGCTCTGGTTGGGGAGCGCGTTTGGCTGCGGTGGATTCGTTGGCCGCCATTTTTGGAGAAACCGCGACGGGGCCGCGGTTGATGGACGGGATTATATCAGAGTGGCTCGCACTGCGAATGCTGAGAAGCGATGTTTTGGCTGGAAACCGAAGAGGCTAGAAGAGGGCGGGGGCGGGGCTCCCGCACTCCAAATGCAATTGAGGTTGCGGTAATGCGATGCCGCAAATGTGAAAATTTGTTCACTTTGGAGGCTAGTACGGGAGTCCCGAAAAGGGCAAACGGACGTGCTAGAGGAGGGTACCAATAAGAATGTGACCAACGGGCCAGTGCCACCTGCCCTTTTGGCCAGTATATTCTCCGTAGTTGAGAGTGGGGACCGAAGTGCAGTGCTTTCAACTACTGAGGTGAAACATGCTGCTCGCAACGATCCTTTTGCTCTACCCCTTTCCGCAAAGTGGAGACGCAATAAAGGCAGTAACGGAGCGCCCCGCAAGCGTTTCCGTAGATACGGCTAAGGATGCTTTTCCCTCAAGGGCGCTGCCTTCAGCGCCAGATCCCAAGATAAAGACGGACGCGGAGATTTTGGCGGATTCGAATGCCGCGGGTGTGACGCCCGGTCCGGCGGCTCAACCAATCGCCCCGGGGAGCGCCCCCCTGGCCATTCGGCCAGGTAAGCCGGCTTTCAACCCTGAAGACGTTTCGGAGCGGAAGAAGAAGATTTGGTATGGGCTGATTTTTGCGTCGTCGGGCGCGGCGGCGTTTGATGCGTGGTCGACGCGGCGGGCGGTTTCCGGTGGATATGGCACGGAAGGCAATGTGCTGTTGCGGCCGTTTTCACACTCGAATGCAATCTACGCGGCGACGCAGGTGAGCCCACTGGTGCTGGATTATGTTGGGCGGCGGATGATGACCAGCAAGAACCCTTTGCTGCGCAAAATGTGGTGGCTACCGCAGACGGCGGGGACGGGAATGTCACTATTTGCGGGAGTTCATAACGTTGGAGTGGTGCCCTCGAACTAACGCGCCGAAATAATAGACAAAATCAAAAGCGTCCCGGTGAATGATTTCACCGGGACGCTTTCATTTTGCGGGGAGGTTGCGCGCGCTGGCCCGATGCGCACGCGATCTACCTGTTATTTGCTGACGACTACGATGCCAAAGGAGCCGGGCTTCATCTTGCCGCGGCGTTCGCCGGCAGCTGGCGCATCGAACTCGGCCGCAGGAAGAAAGATGTTGTGGGTTTTCAAGTCGAGGGCCATGGTGCGGGCGCTGCGCTTGGTCGGAACGTTGTCGACGACAGTGTATTTGTCGGGTGAATCTTCGTGAATGACGGTGAGATTGCCGTCGCCACAGGACGCGAAGACGTATCCAGTGGATGGATCGAAGCCTGCGGCGTCAGGTCCGTCGCAGATCTTTGGAGTGGCGACGACAGCGCCAGTGTCCGCGTTCACGACTGCCATGACTTTTTCATCACAGACGGCGAAGAGGCGGCGATTCTTGAGATCCATGGCGAGGCCGGAAGGCGACTTGCAGGGCGCGAGCGGCCAGCGATGAGTTTCAGTGATTTTCTGGGCGTCAAATTGGACTAGCTGGTTTGTGTCTTCGATGTTGACGAAGATGCTGCCCTTGCCGTCGGCCTGGGCGAATTCGGGTTTGCCGCCGAGAGCGAGCGTTCCGGCTACGGTGCCGTCGGCGCCGTTGATCGCAGTGGTGTTCTGGCCTCGGCCGTTGAGAGTGAAGACGCGCTTGGTGACGCTGTCGTAGACAATGGCGTCGGGATTAGCGTCGGTTTTTACCGTCCCGAGAGTCTTGAGCGATTTGATGTCGAAAATCACGGCGGTGTTGGCACGGCCGGCGCTGACGAAACCGCGACCGAGGTCTGGAGCGAGCGCGATGCCGTGGACGCCCTGCGTGTCGGGGATGTCGCCTTCGATGGCGTAAGTGTCGGCGTTCATGACGACGACGTGAGAGCCGTGAGAAATGTAGACGCGGCGTGCGTCGGAGTCGACGGTGAGATAGTCCCAGCCTTCATCGCCGGGAATCGGGACCGTCTTGACGACGTGATAGCCGGACGGACCTGGAGCGGGTGCGGCGGCGCGAGACTTCAGGCCGGCGCAGAGGATTAATGCGACGGAGAGTAGGCCGAGGATCGTGAGTGCTGCAAAGCGTTTACGCATGAAAATTTCTCTCCTAGAAATGCTCGCCCTTGATTGTGATGGGGCGAGACTATTTATACGAGGCTTAACCTAAACCCAAGATAAACGATACGAATGCGGCCCCACAAGCAAGAGGTGTTCGAAGGTTTTTCGGACGAGTTGCTAGTTGGTGGATTTGTGTTGTTGGAACCAGCCGGCAACGTAGAGCATTTTGGTGATGTGGTGGCTGGGGCGGCGGCTGATGCCGTGGGGTTCTTCGGGGACGCGGACCAGGACGGCATCGATGTTGAGTAGCTTGAGGGCCGCGTAGAATTGTTCGGCTTCGGAGATGGGGGTGCGGTAGTCGGCTTCGCCGGTCATAAGCAGAGTTGGCGTTTTGATTTTGGCGACGAGATTAGTGAGAGAGCGCTGCATGTACTGGTCGGTATTTTCCCAGGGAACGCCGGGGAACCAATATTTTGAGGTCCAGGGAATGTCGCTGGTCAGAACGAAGCTGTACCAGTTGATGACGGGATAGAGGCATGAGGCGGCGCGGAAGCGTTCGGTGTGCTCGATGGTCCAGGCAGTGAGGACGCCGCCACCGCTACCGCCGGAAACGAAGAGATTGTTTGTGTCGATGTAGCCTCTGGCGATGACGGCGTCGACGCCGCTATTTAGGTCAGCGAAATCGTCGCCGGGATAGGCGTGGTGAATGAGGTTGGAAAATTCTTCGCCGTAGCTCGTGCTGCCGCGCGGGTTGGTGTAGAGGACGACATAGCCCATCGCGGCCCAAACCTGTTTTTCAAAATCGAAGCGATCGCCGTAGTCGGCAAAAGGGCCGCCATGAATTTCGAGGATGAGCGGATATTTCTTGGTGGCGTCGAAATCGGGCGGCTGAATGATCCAGCCTTCGATTTCACGATTGTCTTTTGAGGACTTGTAGCGAATTTCTTCGACGTGGCCGGGTTTCTTCTGATCGAGCAATTCCTGATTGAGAGAGGTAAGGACCTTCATCGCGCCTCTGTCATTCATGGCAACGTCGCCAGGGATGTCCGTGCGGCCGTAAGTGAAGGCGATGGGACCGGCGTGAGCGATGGAGAAAGAGCCGCCACCGCCCGCGCCGGTAGCGGAAGCAACGTGATCGGCAATTTTCTTGGGAGTGCCGTCAGGGGTAAGGAAACCGATTTTTGTATCGCCTTGCTCGTCGTATTGAAAATAGACGCCGCTGTTATCGGGCGCCCACACGGGATTCTGGATGTCGCGATCGAGTTTGTCGGAGATGGAGTGCGAGCCGGTGCCGTCGCGGTTCATCAGGTAGAGCTTGGTGGTTTGGTGACCCTGATAACGGTCGTCGAAGCCGGTGTAAGCGATCCACTTTCCGTCCGGGGAAATTGCGGGATTGTTGTCGGGGCCTTTGCGATTGGTAAGCGCGCGAAGGGAGCCATCGGCGACGCTGAACTCGTAGATTTCCGTATCGAATACCTCGTGGTCGGATTCCGGGTGCCGATTGGCGGAGGCCAGGAGAAATTTTCCGTCAGGCGTCCACGTTGCGCGGCTGGGGCCGAATTCGTTGCCGCCATTCGGGAAATTTCCGTTGGAGATTTGGCGTGGAGCGCCGCCTTCCGCGGAAACGACAAAGATTTGCATGAAGCCGGGCTTCAGATAGCCTGCGCCGTTAAAGCGATAGACGAGGCGATCATAGGCGGTGGCTGGCTCGGCCCATTTGGCGCCTGCGGGCGGCGCTGGCAGATCGGCGAGGTGAGGTCCTTTACCGAGAACGAGGGACGAGAACGAGAGCATTTTTCCATCGGGAGACCATTCGATGGCGTCGGGAGATTGATCGAGATTGGTGATGCGGGCGGTTTGTCCAGAGTCCATCCAGCGGACATAGATTTGCTGCTTGCCATCGGTGTCGGAGAGATAGGCGAGGCGGGCACTGTCGGGCGACCAGCGCGGTGAGGCGTCGTTGTGGTTGCCGGTTGTGAGGGGGCGATGGTCGGTGCCGTCGGAATTGATGATCCAGAGGTTGGAGTAGCGGCGGTCGGTCATCGGATCGGCAAAGCGGCGCACATACACAATTTTCTTGCCGTCTGGAGAGATTTGGGGATCGGTGGGCAGCTGGATTTGAAATTCGTCCATGACAGTAAGTTTGTGCGACGACTCTTGCGCTTGCAGAGCGCTCGGATGCACCAAGAAAAAAGCCGCAGCGGCGGCCAATGCAGACACGTATAGCTTGAACCTCATGCGTGGGAACCTCCTCGCTGCGGGGAGTAAACAATGAGCGGGAAATTGTGTCAAGCTGCGCGGAAGGTTGCTGGGGGAGAAGCAATTCTCTTTCAAATAAACAGAAGTGATACTTCTGCGGAATTCCCGACCGGCGTAGAACAAAACACCCTTTTTTGCTAGAGTAAAGCTGCCGCTTCCGTTAGGAAGTATTCACCAGCCTTTGTTCCAGGAACTCTCCCGCCCGCGGTTCTGGAAGGCAACATCACAGCAGTGCGTAAAGGTGTCCCATG
>DATEWL010000581.1:0-3920 GCA_035258025.1 Candidatus Acidiferrum sp.
TGGTTTCGCAACACATGGTCCTGGGGCCGGGATTTGCGCAGACCCCGCGCGCAAAAAGCCACCAGCATTCCCGGAAGCTTGTGCGCCGAAGTTCAACATTGGAAGTACGGCAAACGCTGGCTTCTCTGCGCTGGCCAGCCGGAGCTGCTATTCACCGAAAACGAGACTAACTTTGCCAGGCTTTTCAACGGCAAGAACCGTTCGCCGTATGTGAAGGACGCTTTTCACGAGTACTTGATTCGTGGAAACAAATCCAGCGTCAACCCTCAGCAGACAGGGACAAAAATGGCTGCGTACTATCCGCTGCAGCTCGGCCCCGGCCAAAGCGAAACAATCAAGCTGCGGCTCACCGACACGGAGCCGCTCGCTTCCATGGAACGAAGTCTGGGCGTCGTCGGCACTATCACGTCGCCAGGCCACGCCGACCGCCCGGAAGGTGTGCCAGCTTCGAATGATTTTGATGCGGGCTTCGACAACGTATTTTCTCTCCGCCAGAAGGAAGCCGACGAGTTTTACGCTTCGCGCGTTACCTCGGAATTATCCGACGATGCAAAAAGCGTGATGCGCCAGGCTTTGGGCGGATTACTCTGGTCCAAACAGTTCTATCACTACGATGTTCGCAACTGGCTTGAAGGCGACCCGGCTGGGCCGCCGCCGCCGCCCGAGCGATTGAAAGGCCGCAACAAAGATTGGAAGCAACTCTACAACGACGATGTCATGTCCATGCCGGACAAGTGGGAATATCCCTGGTACGCGGCGTGGGACTTGGGATTTCACTGTGTTGCTCTTGCGATCGTGGATCCGGACTATGCGAAGGAGCAGCTCATACTTCTTCTTCGCGAGTGGTACATGCATCCCAACGGGCAACTGCCTGCCTACGAGTGGGCTTTCGGTGATGTGAATCCTCCTGTCCATGCCTGGGCTGCGTGGCGGGTTTACAAGATCGAGCGGCGCGTTCGTGGCGTGGCCGATCGCGGCTTCCTCGAAAAAGTTTTCCATAAGCTTCTGCTCAACTTCACCTGGTGGGTCAATCGCAAAGATCCCGACGGCATGAACATTTTCGAAGGTGGTTTTCTCGGTCTGGACAACATCGGAGTTTTCGACCGCTCGGCGCCTCTGCCTACCGGCGGCCACCTCGAACAATCCGACGGCACCAGCTGGATGGGGATGTATTGCCTCAACATGATGGCCATCGCGCTTGAACTGGCCAAGGAAGATCCCGCCTACGAGGACGTCGCCAGCAAATTCTTCGAACATTTCGTCAACATCGCACACGCCATGAACGACATGGGCACGGATGGCATCGCTCTCTGGGACGACGAAGACGGCTTTTACTATGACGTCCTCCACCTGCCAAATGGCAGTGATCATTTCCTGAAAATTCGATCCATGGTTGGCCTCATTCCTCTCTTCGCCGTGGAGACCCTCGAGCCAGAAATCGTCGACCGCCTTCCCGGCTTCAAGCGCCGTATGCAGTGGTTCATTGACAATCACGCGGACGTGCCGGAACACATCGAAATGACGCAGCGTTCCGCGCGCGGCGTTCGCCGCCTGCTTTCGCTCGCGAATCGTAAACAACTGAAGCGCATCCTCAGCCGCATGCTTGACGAAACCGAGTTCCTCTCGCCCTATGGCGTTCGCTCTCTCTCTCGCTACCACCTCGATCATCCCTATGAAGTCCAGGTCAATGACCACGTCAGCCGCGTAGACTACGAACCCGCAGAATCCACCAGCGGCATTTTTGGCGGCAATTCCAACTGGCGCGGCCCTATCTGGTTCCCGATGAACTATCTCCTCGTCGAATCCTTGCAGAAGTATCACCACTATTACGGCGAGGACTTCAAAGTCGAGTCGCCGTCTCGCAGTGGCAACGAATCCGATCTTTGGGAGGTGGCTGCAGAAATCTCCCGGCGTCTCGTTCATATCTTTGTTCGCGGCAAGGATGGCCGCCGCCCTGTCGCCGGTGGTACTGAACTGTTCCAAAGCGACCCGCACTGGAAGGATTTGCTCCTCTTCTACGAGTTTTTTCATGGCGATAATGGCGCCGGCGTCGGCGCGAGCCACCAGACTGGCTGGACTGCTCTGGTCGCCAAATTGATCGAGCAGAGCGGAGAGTAAAGTGCGTGGCGTCATTTTTCGTCCCGCAGTCCTGGAGGACGAGCTGGCGTTGCTTCGCATGATGCGCAATTTGGCCGAACAGGAACCGGGGGCCTATTTTTTCGATGAATTGGCTGTCCGCGATGTGCTCCGAAAGTTTCTGGCGAGCCCAGACCTTGGCCGTGCCTGGGTTTTCTTGGATGGAGAAACTCACGCCGGGTACATTGTTCTGACGTTCGGCTATAGCTTCGAATATCACGGACGCGATTCCTTCATCGATGAGCTGTACATCGAGCCACAATATCGACGGCAGGGAATCGGCCGGCGCGCCACACAATTTGTCGAAGAAAGCGCCAGCGAACTGGGAGTGAATGCCATCCATCTCGAAGTCGATCAAGGCAACGACCCAGCTGCGGAGCTTTATCGCCGCGCAGGCTACGACAATCACTCTCGTTTTCTGATGACAAAGTGGCTAAAGCCCGGTAAACACTGAGCGACGATTCGTGACATAGGCTACACCAAAGAAAGGGAAAGCCGTGGCGCCGCAACAACCTCCGTCTTCAATCGAAGCCCAGTCCCAAGTTCAATTTGGGCGCGAAATCTGTGGCAATCTCCCGGCTGCCGAATCCCGCGAGTGGCTCGTTACCAACGGCATCGGCGGCTTTGCTTCTGGAACTATCGCCACAGGCATGACGCGCCGCTACCACGGCCTACTTATAGCGGCTCTTCAGCCGCCGGTCGGCCGCAATCAACTCGTTGCGGTGCTCGATGAAACCGTGCGCCATGGAGGTGCAACGTATGCGCTGGCAACGCATCGCTGGGCCAGCGGCGCCGTTGACCCGCAGGGCTTTCTCTACCTCGAAAGTTTCGGTCTCGAAGGCACCACTCCCGTTTGGACCTACGCCCTGGCCGATGCCTTGCTCGAAAAACGCGTTTGGATGGTTCGGGGCGAAAACACCACGTTCATTCACTACACTCTTTCGCGCTCCAGCAGTCCTATCGAAATCGAAGCTAAAGCCCTCGTCAACTATCGCGACTTTCATTCACTAACCCACGCTGGCGACTGGCATATGAAAATTGCTCCGGTGGATGATGGCGTGATGGTTCTATCCTTCGATGGCGCGACGCCATACTATTTAAAAAGCGCTCAAGCCTCATGCGAGCCGCAACACGAGTGGTATCGCGGTTGTTATTTGACCAGGGAAACGGAACGCGGCTTGGACGATCGCGAAGACTATCTCTTTGCTGCACTCTTTCAAGCCAAGCTGAACCCCGGCGAAAGTCTCACTATCGTTGTGACAACCGAAGCTACCACTCCACTCGATGGCAAAGCTTCTCGCGCTCAATGCGCCGGTCGCGAATTCACTCTGTTCAATGCTTGGCAGTCGCAAAACCAAAAATCCACAGCCAACGCCCCTGCATGGCTCCGCCAACTCGTCCTCGCCGCAGACCAATTCATCGTCAAGCGTACGCTTCCGGAGGAGCCAGAGGGCCGCAGTATGATCGCCGGCTACCACTGGTTCGGCGATTGGGGACGCGACACCATGATCGCCCTGCCGGGCCTTGCGCTCCTCACTGGCCGCTCCGATGTCGCGAAGCAAATTCTTTTGGCCTTCGCGCGCTATGTTGACCGTGGGATGCTCCCCAACAATTTTCCCGACGCAGGCGGCAAGCCGGAATACAACACCGTCGACGCCGCGCTCTGGTATTTTGAAGCGGTGCGCCAATATTTTGCCTCCACGGAAGACATCGCAACCCTCGCGAAACTGTATCCCGTTCTGGCTGGCATGATTGATGCTCACGTCGCCGGCACACGCTACAAC
>DATEWL010000582.1:0-3524 GCA_035258025.1 Candidatus Acidiferrum sp.
TCGAGAACGTGATTACTCTGCACAACGCGGAAGCGATTAAGGCGCGCATTGTGGCGGAAGCGGCTAACGGGCCGACGACGCCGCACGCAGATGAGATTTTGGCGCGGCGCGGAATTACGGTGCTGCCAGACATTCTGGCGAATGCGGGCGGCGTAACCGTGAGCTACTTCGAGTGGGTGCAGAACATGGAAGGGCTCATGTGGGATGCGGAAGAAGTGAACGCGCGTTTGCAGAAGAGTATGGTGAGGGCGTTCCACGAAATGGTGGAGACGATGCGGAAGCATCATGTGCCGCCGCGTGCTGGCGCGATGATTCTGGCGGTTGGGCGCGTGGCGGAAGCTACGCTGGTGCGTGGGCTTTTTCCCTGATTGATCCGTTGAAATATACAAAATTCAAATTCGTCGGCGGACTTCGCGTTTTCGCGCGATGGCTGTGTGCACCTTTGTTTATTGCATTGGCGATTTCGTCCGCGGCGGCTCAGCAGCGAGCGCAAGTGGCGATCACCGTTGACGATCTGCCCGTTCATGGCGACTTACCCTCCAATACGACGCGAGCAGAGATTGCAAAGAAGATGATTGAGGCATTCAAGGCCAAGGGCGTGCCGGGCGTTTACGGATTTGTGAACGCGAAAAATATTGGGACCAACGGCGATATGGAAAAAGACAGTGTGCTGAAGCTGTGGGTCGATTCAGGGTTTCCGCTCGGCAATCACACGTTTTCGCATATCGATTTGAACACGAGCAGCGTGCAGGCGTTTGAGGACGAGATCGTTGCGAATGAATCAGTGCTACAGGGGCTGATGGGTGCGCGAGACTGGCATTGGTTCCGGTATCCCTCTTTGCATGAGGGCGACACACTGGAAAAAAGACACGCAGTGCGAAAATATCTGGCCGACCACGGATACGGGATTGCGCAGGTTACGCTGGATTTCGGGGACTACGCCTGGAACAACCCGTATGCGCGGTGCGTGGCGAAGCAGGACACGCAAGCCATTGGGTGGCTGAAGTCGAGCTACCTCAACACGGCGAAAGAAGACATCGCGCTGGATCGGAAATTATCCGTGATGCTCTTTGGGAGGGACGTCAAGTACGTGCTGCTCCTGCACATCGGCGCGCTAGACAGCATCATGCTTCCGGACCTCCTCGATCTTTTCAAGAGGCAGGGATTTGATTTTATTTCGCTCGAAGAAGCGCAAAAGGATCCGGCCTACCAAAGTGATCCGGATACGGCGCTGCCACATGGCGGAACGTTCCTCGAACAGTTGACCGAGGCCAAGCATCTGAAGTATCCGCCTCACGCAGATCGACCAATGGACAAACTCGACGCGATCTGCCGCTAGCCGATCGAATTTCACTTTCGCAGGTTGTCAGAGGCGAAGGTAGCGATCAGTTCTGCCGTTGCGCGAGTCGCTGAACCGACCCCGATCATTGCGGATCTGGAGCGGTCCCGGGGATTGCTATCGGTGTCTTGATATCTTGAAGCTCTGGCGGTATTCCGAGAATCGCGTTGGTGTTCTGGCCTACTACCACGAGCCAATCGCCGCCCCGCTTTTCCGCGACCAGGGTCATCATGCCGTAGCGTGGCGGGCGTGGCGTTCCATCCGGATTTTTGTCGCTCTCGATCTTCCAGCTCCAGTGAACAACAGCCATATCCGGATGCAGGAAACGCACTGTTGTCTGCAGCGGCGTAAGCGTGGAGTCCTTAAAGCGCCCACTCAGCAAGCGCACATGGAATTTTTCAAAGTCAGATCTGCCGTGCAGGTAAGTAGTGGCGACGGTCACGAAGTCGGCGTCGTCTGCCATCAATTTCGCTAGTTCGTGGCCATCGTGCTTGGCCCAAGCGTCGCTGAAAGCCTGGGGCAGTTTGCGGGCAGCTTCCTCGTCGGCTTTTGTTTGGGCATTGGCTGGGAGGATCGTAACCGTGAGTAGAGAGAGAAGCGCGATCGAGAGGCGTCTCATTTCTTGATGACTCCTTCCTGGAAATCATTGGCCGGAACGAAATTGGACGATCGACGCCCGAGATTCTGACACGAGGTCCCGATGTCATCAAATTTTTCTTGCATGGCAGAAGCGAGGCGCGTACATTCGCAATTGCCGGTGCGCCCGGGTGGCGCGACCGGCTATTTTCTTCGAGGGGTGCTGCGAAGCACGAAAAATGAGCACGAACGGACATACACATACCGCGCCGCCGATTTTGTTGACGATTTCCGGATTTGACCCGTCGTGCGGGGCGGGGACTGCGGCGGATTTGAAGACGTTTGCGGCGCACGGATGTTATGGCGTGGCGGCGATCACTTCGCTGACGGTGCAGAACACGCAGGGCGTGGAAGACGTCCACAACATTCCTAGCGCGACGCTGAAGGCGCAGCTCGAGGTGCTGGCGAAGGATTGCAACATCGCAGCGGTAAAAATCGGGATGCTCGGGAATCGCGGGAATGCCGTGACCGTGGCGGAATTCCTGGATGCGCATACCTTTGCGCACGTGGTGCACGATCCGGTGATGAAGTCTTCGAGTGGGACGGAGCTGCTGAAACGCGCGAGTGTGATTACGCCGAACGTACCGGAAGCGGAGATTCTGACGGGGATGACCATCAAAGACCTGGCAGAGATGGAAGCGGCAGCTCGGAAGATCGTAGAGATGGGTGCACGGGCGGTGATCGTCAAAGGCGGGCACATGGGCCGGCCGACGGATGTTCTTTTCGACGGAACGGAAATGGTGACGCTGCCCGGCGAGCGCGTGAACGAAGAGCAACTGCACGGCACCGGCTGTACGTTTGCATCGGCGCTGGCGGCGCACCTCGCGGTGGGCCGGGGACTGCTCGAAGCGGCGACGCTCGCGAAAGCGTACGCGACGAAAGCGATCGAAAAAGCGTATCCCGTCGGGAAGGGCCGGCTGCCACTCGACCATTTTTATCGGCAGAGGATTGAGCCGCCTGCGCGCGGCATTCATGAAGTGCCGCAGCACGGGATGCATCCAGCGGCCGAGCCCACGGCGCACTAAGTCCCTCGCGCTGCGGTACGAAGTTAGCGAGCGGATTCCTGACCGAACCAACGCAACTAGGCTCGGCGAACCACGATGAAAACCAAACGGAAAATCATCGTTTCTATTGCGACGAGCGCGGACGGCTATATCGCGCGGCTCGACGGCGACGTGGCGTGGCTGGACCGTCCGAGGCCTAAGGGAAATTACGGCATGGGCGAGTTCTTCAAGAGCATCGACACAATCCTGTGGGGACGCAAGACATACAGCAAGGGAATCGAGATGGGGATGGAGAAGAGGATGGCATCGGGATTCGGCGCCGGCATCCAGAACTACGTTTTTTCCCGGCAAGCGCAGGAATCGAAGGCGCCAGGATTCAAGTTTGTCGGCGAGCCGATTAAGGAGTTCGCACAGGGACTGCGGAAGAAGCGGGGCAAGAACATCTGGATGATGGGTGGCGGCGAGATCATTGCTTCTTTTTTGGACGAAGGGGAAATCGACGAGTTCAACATTAGAGTAATTCCGATTCTGATTGGGGAAGGCAT
>DATEWL010000583.1:0-5902 GCA_035258025.1 Candidatus Acidiferrum sp.
GAAGATTGTCGACGCAGTAGAAGCCCATGTCCTCGAAGGCGCGAAGGACGGTGCTTTTTCCGGAACCGGAAACGCCGGTGAGGATGACCAGATGGCGCGAATCGTTTCTGGCGGACGGCTTCACGTGAGGCGGCGGCTCAGCTCTTCACCCGGCGCTGATGAGTGCTGGGGATGCGCATGTCTTCGCGGTATTTTGCAACGGTGCGGCGCGTAACGTGAATGCCGGCGTCATCAAGTTTTTTGGCGATTTGTTCGTCGGTGAGCGGCTTCGTGGTGTCTTCTTCTTCAATCATTTTTTTGACGAGCCGCTTGAGCGTGAGGAGCGACATTCCACTGCCTTCGGGGCCATTCACCGATTCGCTGAAAAAAGAGCGGAGCTCGAGCACTCCCTGAGACGTGTGCGCGTATTTGCTGGCTACTGCGCGGCTCACGGTGGAAGGGTGCACGCCAACTTCTTCCGCGACTTCCTTAATCATCATGGGCTTGAGCGCGTCCGGACCGTGACTGAGATATTCACCCTGGCGAGCAATGATGGATTGGCAGACGCGCAGGATGGTGTGCTTGCGCTGCTCGATGTTTTTCATCAACTGAATCGCGGCGGTGAAGCGTTCCTTGACGTAATTGCGGACGTCGCGGTCGGCGGCGTCGCGCGCGAGGAGCCGACGGTAGGTGGGGCTGAGACGAAGCTGAGGCATGTCGTCTTCATTCAAGAAGACTTGCCACTGATCATCGACTTTGCGGAAATAAACGTCCGGCTCGACGAGGCGCGGCTCGGTCTTGTTGTAGCGCAGGCCAGGCCGGGGGTCGAGCTTCTTGATCACTTCCAGCGAGCGCTTGACGACTTCCAGAGGACGGTTCAACGCGCGCGCAATTTCTTTCAACTGGTTGGACTGCACCTGCTTCAAATGTTCGGAGACAATCTGCTGGGCCAACGTATTTTGTGGATCGAAGGCTTTCAGTTGCAGGAGGAGGCATTCACGCAAATCGCGGGCGCCGACGCCGATAGGATCGAAATCCTGGACGACGGCGAGAGCGTCATCGAGGTCGTCCTGAGTAAATTTGCCATTCTGGACGAGTTCTTCCGTCGACGCGGTTAAGTAACCGTTCTCGTCGAGGTTGCCGATGATGCTTTCGGCGAGCTCGGTAACAGCTTCGGAGCAGATAGTCATGCTCAACTGCCAGGCAAGATGGTCCGTGAGGCCGCTGGGGGAGGACAGGAACTTCTCGAAGGAGGGTCGTTCGGAGACTTCTCTTTCCTGGGATTGGCCGCCATCGCCGCCGGTGTCGAGATATTGGTTGAAAAAACTGCCGACATCGAACTCGTCGAACGGATTGGCTTCCGGCTTCTCTGGAAGTTTCTCGGTTTCGGCTTTCAGGAAGGTTTCGTCGCTGTAGTTGTCGCTCTGAGTGGCTTCTTCGCTGAGCTCTTCAAGGACGGGATTGGCAATCATCTCCTGGTTGATCATCTCGCGGAGTTCGAGGCGGTTCAGCGCGAGTACGCTCACCATTTGCACGAGGCCGGGCGTCAGAATCTGCTTCTGCGCCACTCGTAGGTTGAGCTTGAGTCCCTGCCAGGCCATGATCGGTTCTGATTATCCCTTCAAAGTCCCCAATTTAGGGTTTTAGTTCAGGCGGAAATGATCGCCCAGGTAAACGCGGCGCACTTCCGCATCGTTGCTCAGATCCAGCGGAGTGCCCTTAGCCATTATCTTGCCATGATTCACGATGTATGCGCGGTCCGTCACGTTGAGTGTTTCCCTCACGTTATGGTCCGTGATCAGGATGCCGATGCCGGAGCGGCTGAGGCCCCGGATGATCTCCTGAAGATCCTTCACGGTTAGAGGGTCAATGCCGGAAAAAGGTTCGTCGAGAAGGATGAAAGAAGGCTGCAGGGTGAGCGAGCGCGCGATCTCGAGGCGGCGGCGTTCTCCGCCCGAGAGCGTATAGGCCTTGCTGGTGCGTACGGTTTCGAGTCCCATTTGAGCCAATAGTTGTTCGAGCCGGTCTCTTTGCTGCTCGGGCGTGAGAGGGAGGGTCTCCAAAACGGCGAGCAGGTTCTCTTCGCTGGTCAGTTGGCGAAAAACCGAGGGTTCCTGAGGAAGGTAGCTGATGCCACTACGGGCCCGGAGGTACATGGGTAGGTCGGTGATTTCGCCGCCGTTGAGGAGAACGTGGCCGGAGTCTGGCCGGGCAAGACCAACTAAAATATAGAAGGTAGTGGTCTTCCCTGCGCCGTTGGGTCCCAAGAGCCCTACCACTTCACCCTGGCCGATCTCCAGCTCAACGTCATCCACGACCTTGCGACCGCGATACGACTTGCTCAACTCGACGGCCTGGAGTTTCAGCATACCTCGTCACGAACGGCCGCTCGGCGGCCGCGTCATTTCTCGACTCGGTGTTTCGTCAACGTACGCGAACCATTTTCAGAGTCGACGATGATCGTATCATCCGCTAAATAGAAGGTCAATTGACGGCCCTTGGTGGTGCCTTCGGTGCTGTCGTAAAGCGTGGGATCGCCGCCGCTCATGACGAACTTGCCGTCGGACGCGGTGTATTCTCCGCGCTCGGCAGTGGCGCGCCGGCCAGCTTGATCGACGATGACGCCGCCGGTTCCCACGGCGCGGCTGATCTGCTGGGCCCCGGGAGCCGAGGGCATTCCGTTTGTGGCACTCTTCGAGCCGCTTGCGGGGTTGGTAGTGGCACGCGTGAAGTACAAATCCATAATAGGCGCGCGAATTTTCTGATCGGGAGACTGAACGACGACGTTTTTCTCGAGATGGGCGATGCTCGTGGCATCGTTGTAAGTAAGCGTCCCGGAACTCACATGCCATAGAACAGTCTTTTTTTCAGCGGATGGTTGCGTGCCGGATAGGAGAGTGCCGGTTGGTGCCGGGGCAGGTGTCTGGGGGAAGACAGCGCGCACTTTTCCAACTGCGTTCAGCACTTTCGTCTCGCGAAGCAATTCGATCGAGTCCGCTTCCAAGACGGAATCGCCTTGCCAGAGACGCGCGTGGCCGGTATAGACGGCGCGTCCCGCTTTCGAATTGCCCTGCATTGTGTCCGAGGTAATGTTGGCCGGTACTTGCGCTAGTTGCACTGCGTTTCCATTGGGGGAAAAATCCGTGGAGCGCACACCGCCCTCGGCGCGGATGTCGCCAGTTGTTCCAGTGAAGAAAATGCGCGGAGCATGCGTTTCGGTGGTCGCGTCACGAGCGACAGCGTGTCCGGTCAAAGTCGCTGTCTGCCCGGCGTGCGTAAACGTGGCATGATCCGCCTGCGCGTTGCGGTCGGCTTCTTTCAGCTTCACGTCGCCTTGCAGATCCATCTGCGACCAGCCCCCCGCAGCAAGAAGCTGCGCCACTCCACTTCTGGCCGTAGCGGTCTGAAGCTCGTGGCCTGTAAGGGCGCGCTCCGTTTGCACGTTTCCCATCGCAACCAACTGCTTGGGCTTGCCCTCGTCTCCAAACGCCAACTGCAGCTTGTCTGCCTGTAGCCTCGTGCGTGTAGGAGCGGTGTCGGACTGTGCCGCTGCGTCGGTCCATTCCATGCTCCCCGCCGTCAACGTCTCCGCAATTGTAGGTTTGCCGGGTTGGCCTTCTTTTCCTTCGCTGAACTCCATGCGAAACGCGCCCGTCTGAAGGATTCGAGTGTCGCCGCTCTTGGCCATGCGCGTCTTAAGAAGGACTCCACCGTTGAGATTCATTTCTTTGGCGCGATTCACTCGGGGCCAAAGATCCAAAGTGCCGGCGTCGGCGTGGACTTCGTCCGCTTCTTCTTTTCCATGGCGAACGCCATGCACGCTTCCCGACGCGTCCATTCGGGTAACCCATCCCTCGGGGGCCATCATCGCGGTCAATTTGTCTGCGTCGACGAGCATCGTGTCGTCGCCGTGCGTAGAAGTAAGTTCTGGCGGCTTTCCGTTCGAGCCTGCAATGGCCACCAGCCTGCTTGCGCGAAATTCGGAGTCCAGTTCGAGCGTGAACTCTCCAGCTATCAAACGAGCGGAGCTCGATAGTGCTTCTGCAGGCCCCAGAACGTGGAGCAATCTCGCATCACGGCCAAAGTCGAGACTCGCGCCCGTCACCAGGACTTCCTCGACGGGTTCTGGTTTCGCGGGCTTTTTCCCCGTGTCTTTTTTCGCGGCTGGTTTGAGTTTCAGGCGGACGTTTTGCAACAAGCGGAGAGTTCCCGCCTCCGAGTTGTATTCCGCTCCCACAGCGTCGCCGCTCCCGCTGGGGAAAGTAAACGTCACTGGTTGATCCGTTTTTGCAGTGCCACTGCCCTGATCGAAATTCACGCCGCGCGTCTCCACGTGCACGATTTGCGGCTGCACGGTGTGATCTTTCACCCTGCGTTCTGCGTCCGCCGCGCTCTCTAAATCGATCTGCACATCTCCGTCGCAGGTGACGCCGCCGCTGCCTTTCCGGTATTGGCAGCTCTGCGTGTGAATCGTGTCGTGCCGCTCGCCGTATTTTCCAAAAATCGTGACTCTTACGTTCTCCAGCAAACTGGAGTCCTGGCCCTTGAAATCCGTGGAGTTCGATGCCTCGACAGTGAAAATCTTGCGAGGCCCGTCCATTTTCGAGAACGTCAATCCGCTGGATTGCTTCTCCACGTTCTTGGGCGCAGGCGCGGGCGCCGCTTTGCGGTCGCTGATTCTTTGCCAGCCGCGCTTCAGATACACGCCGGCCGTCAGACAGGCTAGCAGCAGCGCCACAGCCGCGGACCAGCGCGCATATCGCGCCGCTTCGCTTCTTCGCATAAGTTCAGTTAAGCAAAATTCTCAGAAGCTGTATAGAAGGTGGAGAAAGGTGAGAACGCGGGAAGGCTACCCAGCCGTTTCGGCTGCTGCCGCAGTGGTGTCCGGCAAAATCCCGATATTTGCCGCGGCCACGCTATCCCGGTTAGTGTTTTTCACCAGGTACATGGCCTCATCGGCGAGGTGTAACAGCCCCTCTTTGGTGCGCGAATCGGTGGGATAGGAAGCCACGCCCAAGCTCGGAGTCACGCGGATGCTCAATCCCTCGGGATCGAGCCAGCGGGTTTCGCGGATGAGCTTATGCAGGCGGCGCGCCACGTTGAGCGCATTGTCCTTGGAAGTCTGGGGCAACAGAATCACAAATTCGTCGCCACCGTAGCGAAACGCAAAATCGATCAACCGGCAATGAGCTTTGAGCGCGTTACCAATTTCCGCTAGCAAGCGCGAACCGACGAGGTGGCCGTGTGTGTCATTGACCTGCTTGAAATGGTCCAGGTCGATGAACACCAGCGAAAATTGGTAGTTGTAACGCTGCGAACGGTAAATTTCCGTTTCGAGGATGAAGCCCATGTGCCGCGCGTTGTAAAGGCTGGTGCAGTCGTCCGTGATGGTCAGCTCGTGAATTCGTTTCACGTGCCGGGCGTTTTCGAGCGCGATGGCGGCAAAGTCGGAAAGAGCTTCGAGCAGCTTGAGATCGCGATCGTCAAATCCTTCGGGGCCGAAGCAATTGATCAACTCGATGACGCCGAGGCAGGTGTCGCGGAATTTGACGGGAACGGCGACGATTGATTGCGTCTCGGTTTTCGTCTTTTCATCCACCTGGCCGAAAAAGCGCGTGTCCTTGGAAGTGTCCGGGACGACCACGGTCTCTCCGTGTTGCGCCACCCAGCCGGCGATGCCCTGCCCGATCTTGATGCGAACGTCTTTAAGGGCCTGAGAAGCCTTGCCGACCGCCAGTTCGAAGTAGAGTTCTTGTTTGGACTCATCCAGCAAGAGCAATGACCAGTTGTCCGGGCGAAGAAACTCGTCGATTTTCTCCATAATGGTGCGGAGAACCTGATCAAGTTGAAGGGAAGACGTGAGCGCTTTGCCGAGCTCTTGGAAGACAGCGATTTCACCGGCTTCACGGTGTTGGGAAGGCAC
>DATEWL010000584.1:0-2859 GCA_035258025.1 Candidatus Acidiferrum sp.
CCGGATTCCCGGGGGCGTTACAGGGGTTAAGGCGGGGTGGTCAGCGGTTGGTACGGGCGAGTTCTGCGACGAGGGTGACTTGGCCCCGAGTCTCATTTTTTGCAATCTGGGACATTTCCTTTTCTCGTGCTGATTTCAAGAGCTGGCGTCCCTGGGAATTGCCTTCAGTCCAGACTTGCGAGAGGAAGTACCGATCGCCGTAGCGGTTGAAGATAAGTTTTGATTCGGACTGGGGCTCGCTCGAGACGGCAGCGTTTGTGTTGATGAAGCCCGACGCGGTGGAGTCCATGCGGGAAATAAGGATCAGCGTGTGCGTTGGGGCCGAGACTTTCACCATATACTCGCCGGCTGGAAGCTGCATATTGCCAGCTACGAAGTCGAAGGGGATATTAACAGCCAGGGGTTCCTGCGCCTGGGCGACTCGCGTGGTTGCCATCGCGGTCAGCGCCATCGCACCTGCCATAACCAAAGCTCTCGTTTTCATGGGACACTCCTTTTTCTAAATTCGCTGGCGGCGTTCAAGCTTTACTTCGTTTCGCTTGATTCGTTTACCGTGTCAGCGCCTCAACATGGTTTGCACTTTCGCGCATTCCTCCGCGGAGCACAATGCACAGGGGGTGAACCGCGAGACGACTATGGGTGAACAAGTAAGTGCGCGGAAATAGAGGGGTTAAAGGTACGCGGGGTAGTCACGATTTTCAGGAGGAGTGGTATAGTCTCGGAGTCAAAGGGAAGTATTCAGATGCCAATAGCCGCCCGCTCCGCGAATGTTGTGCGATTTGAAGTGTTTGAAGTGGATTTGCGCGCCCAAGAATTGTACAAGGCGGGACGCAAGATTAAGCTGCAAGTCCAGCCATTTCAGGTACTTGCGATGCTCCTAGAACATCCGGGGGAAGTCGTAACGCGTGATGAAATGCAGAAGAGGCTGTGGCCGGCAGACACTTTTGTGGATTTCGATCACAGCCTTAACACGGCGATCAAGAAGCTGCGCCAGGCTTTAGGCGACGACAAGAAGAAGCCGCGATTTGTGGAGACGCTGCCTAAGCGCGGTTACAGGTTTCTGGTGAGCGTGAAAAGGCCGGCGACGAGCCCAGCGCCCGTAGCGAAGACGCGGGTTGAGGTTGCCGCGCCTGCCGCTACGAAAGATTTGGCTGCATCTCCTTGGGTGGGACGCGTGGCAAAGGTTTCCTGCGAGCACGGACATTCGTTCGCCGTGGTGTCGATTGATGAGGCGGCCGCCGCGGAGAGACAAAGGCTCGATGCCGCGAATGATGATGTGGGATTGTCGCTCTTGATCGCTTCGCAGAGGCTCATCATGGTGCCCGAAGGAACGCCGGTGAGGATAATCGAGGTTGAGCCGCAGCACTCTCGCTGCCATGCGCGGATCCTCGAAGGCGAGCATTATGGCAAGACGGCTTTGCTGCCGCTGAAATTGCTTGAGGAATCGCAAGAGCTCAATTCGCTTCGCGGGCCCCGACAGTGGAACCTTGGCAACTAACTTCGCACGTTTACCTGGGAGGGCTTAAGTGGGGTGGCGGATGCGCTCTGCAAGAGCGCGGGCTCGCTGGCGGCCAATCTCGACGAAACGGGAATCGCTAGCGATTTGGTCGAGTGTGGGCAAGGCGCGCTGAGGTTCGGGCAAGAGCTTGTGGTTCAGGTCGGTTTCGAATTGCAAGAGAGCGTCGTTGATGCCGAGGCGGTCGTACTTCATGCGGCGCTCGAGCAAGGTCACCAATTCCTGCTGTCGCGCTAGGCCTTCAAAGATCTGCATCAATTGAGTGGCCGCTGAATTCAGCGTGTAGTTGAATTTTGTTTCGTGAATCTCCGCGCCTTTTTCCCAGCGGAAAGTTTTTTCGCCCAGATTGGCGATTCTGCGGTGGACATCCAGATCCTGTCCCTGGAAATTCTTTAGCTGCGAGGCCAAATCGAACATCTTCTCGCGCAATGATGCGCTCACTTCAAACGGGGTGGCTCCGGCGTCTTCATCCAACTGGCGTATCTCGAAGGTGGCGGCATCGGAATCGTCGTGAACAATGATCTCGATGAATTCCGGAGAGCTGGACTTGAAAATGCGGCGATAGCTGAGTTTTGCGTGGGCAGCGGCCGACGAGGTGGTCGCAGCAACGTTGGCAGTGCTTGCGGGCGCATGTGAAAGAGCGCTCGCGAGAAATGCCAACAAACCGAATCGCAGAAGAATGGTGCCCATCGTCTGTCTACGATGCGCGGCGCAGGGTGTTAGTTGCGCCGCCGCGTGCAATGGCTGCTTTAGCGGCAAAGGACTGAGGACGCAACTTCGCGCCTCCGGTTTCAGCGGGAAGTCCAAAGCGCTGTCGAGCTTGTTCGGCTTGTAGATGGCAGAGCGCCACGGCCAGTGCATCCGCGGCATCGGAAGGCTCCGGCGTTTCGTTCATTTCGAGTAGCGCGCGCACCATCAATTGCATTTGCCTTTTGTCGGCGTGGCCATAACCGGCCACAGAGGCCTTCACCTCGCGTGGAGAGTAGCTGTGCACCGCGACACCACGCTGCGCCGCAGCCAAGAGCACGACACCGCGCACCTCGGCCAGCCGCAATGCGGTTCTCATATTCAGAGCTGTAAAGACGGACTCAACAGCAAGCGCGTCTGGCGAGAACTCATCCATCAGACGGCAGAGCAGAACGTGGACATCCTGCAGCACGGCCCCAAGGCACTCTTTCTGCCGCTTTGGCGCCACTTTCAATGCACCATAATGCAGCATACGGCAACGGCGGCCATCACTCTCGATGATGCCGTAGCCAGTGGGGCCCGCTGATGCCGGGTCCACGCCAAGCACGCGGAAGCAGTTATTCCTAGTAGCGGAATTCGAGGCTGGGCTTGCAGTT